>DAITMV010000074.1:0-5122 GCA_036834985.1 Burkholderiaceae bacterium
TTTTGGAATTAAAAACAAACCCGCCTCGGCGGGTTTTATTTTGCCTGCTCGAGATAATCCAGCACCTCGCGCTTAGCATCCTCGAACGACCGGCAGACCCGCACGACATAATGGCGCTGCTTGAGCACCGCGTGGATTTTCTTCTGCGCATCACTGACCACGCCGTCCTCGGTCTTCATCTCAATAAACAGCCCATGGAAGGCCCCGGAAGGCTCCAAAATCGCGAGATCGGGCATTCCGGCTAGTACCCCCTCACTTTTCAGTTTGATGGCCTCCTTGGGGTTCCTAGTCCCACCATTGGGTATCGCCACGATCAGCACCTCGGGCAGGAACGACCGCACCCACATCACGAGCTTGGTCTGCTCGTTGTGCTCCTGCTGCTGGCGTGGCCGGGTCGTCATCGAACCAGTTTACCCCACCCTCGTCGGCGCCCTTGGGCTTGTACAGGTGGCATCGGTGCGGGATCGGCAGCACGTCCAGCTTGGTGGCCGTGCAGAAGGTGTTCTGGTACGGCACCGTGACCCAGCCGTTCCTGATCCGGGCCACGCCGAACATCCACTGGGTGGGCTTGAGGTTGTTCTTGCGGATGCGCTCGAACTGATCGGCCGGGAACCGCATCAGGGCAGCGGCCGTCATCTTGCAGGCACAGTCGTCGCACTTAACCCGGTCGTCGGGGTCCTCGCCGGGTTCCAGCCACCGCCCCCCTAACTCCGCCCGCAGCTTCTCTAGGACCATGCCAGCAGGGCTCGCCAGCGCCTTCTCTATTGCACTTTGTGTCATTTCAAAATCCTGCCTCTTTTTTAAGCAACTCTTTTTCTCTTGAATGTGTTGGCTTGAATGTGTTGCCTATAGTCAAAACACACTCAACACATTCAACACATTCAAGAACCCAAAACCAACCCAGCCTGTGGATAACTCTGTGGATAACTCGACCGGATGGTGGACGTGCAGTGCGCTTTACAGCGCGCACTGCAACGATCCGACCCTGCCTTTCCTTGAATGTGTTGAATGTGTAACACATTCAAAACACATTCAACACATTCAACACATTCAACACATTCAAGGCCAAGGGTCATACAAGCTGCACCCACAAATTGTCCGACGCCTCGGCCTGCGGCGCGAACTCGTGGATGATTTTCCAGACTAAGCGCGACCGAACGTCGTTCGAGCTGCTGCCCTCCACGGCGCCCCGGACCTCCTCCAGCGACAGCTTGTGCATGGCCTGCATGTGCACCGGCGCGTTCTTGGGCAGCCGCCCTTTGCGCATGCACACGCCCTGCGGCGTGCGATTGATCAGGTCCCGGACGTACAGGGTGACCCGGTCCAGCACGTCGGTCACCCGGGCCTGCTGCTCGGCGTTCTGAGCCTCTTCCCGGGCCGCCTGCCGGGCATTTTGGGAAGACGACACCGGGGTCACCACAATGCACCGCTGGGACTGTGGGTCGCCGTGGCGGTCGATCACCACCGCCTCGTGGAACTGGGTGTCGAACCTCACCTCCTTAAATTCAGGCTCGTAGCGGTGCTTGGTGAGGCGGAAATAGCGCTCCTCGTCGGTGTCAAGGAAGATCGCGCCGGTCAGGGTCGCGTCGCCTGTGAAGGCTGAGGCGCCGCGTGCAAGTGCCGCGTCGTCGCCCCGGCCGGAGGTCTTGGAGGTGTGGGTAATGATGGTGACCGGAGTATGTAGTTTGGTATATATTAATTGCTTCATTGCGGCAATATATTTACCCACCTCTGAATTATCATTTTCATTTTCAATATCTAGCGTTGCATTTGCAGTATCAATAACCAGCCATGGACGCTCGTTATTAATAGTATGTCGCACGACATTATGTGCAAGCCTTAATACTTCATCGACGTCGCTGCGCCTTGAGTCAATTAATATTAACCACTCGGATATTTCCTTTTGGTCGAAATTGAATATCTTGCAGTAGCCGTACAGTGATCGGACTATTTGCGAGCTGTCTTCAGAGACGTAGATCACCTTGCGCCGTGACTTGGCCGTGCAGTCAGAGCCGGGGATGGTAAAGCCTGCCACTATGAGGGCCAGTGAGATCACCGCCGTGGTCTTGCCCACGCCCGGCTGGCCTGCAAAGACGCTGAAGCTGTAGGCAAAGAAGCCCTCGATCAGGTAGTCGATGGCCGGTAGCCTTTGCAGGCTGTACTCAAGCTCCGGCCAGCCCTTTGGGGCTTCTAGTATCTCCCCGGTGTCCGGGTCGATACTCTGGTCATGGGGTTTACCAGTGTTTGCGATACCTTGGTCATGGGCTTCACCAGTGTTTGCTGGCCGGATGTATTGGGCAAACTCGTCGTGGGCCGAGGTACGCTGCTTGGGCAGCCCCTTGCGGGGGTTCTTCCAGCCAGCTCTTTGGGCCATGCCGAACAGGGTATTGATCTTCACGCCGGACTTCTTGAAGGATTTCCACTTGACCTTGCACTCCGCCTCGGAGACGAACTTGCTGCCCTGCGCGGACCAGCTCACCCAAATTGCGTAGCCCTGCTCTTGCAGGCCGTCCTTGAGCGCCATGCCTACCATCACCCAGTCGTCGTGCTCCATGTCCGGGTCAAGGTACCGTATTGCGTCCACAGACCGGCTGTAGTCGTCCAAACCGGGGGCCATAGGGGCATCGGTAGGGGCAGGCGCTTGGTGCGGCTCTACGGCCTCCTGAGCGGGCGCTGGGGGCGGCGGCTCGATGTTGACGCTGTCCAGCACGGCGCGCAGGTCGACCACGTCGTGGTGCACCTCGCTGGCCGTTAGCTCGTCGCCGGTCAGCATCACCGACTTGCGCGGGCTCTTGGGCTGGCCGAATATCTCCACCGCTTGGCTGTTCCCGAGGTCGTACTTGCCCAGCACCTCGTCGTCCTCCTTGGCGAGGAAGATGACGTGGATGCCCTTGCGGGAGTGCGACAGCTCTCTGAGGTGGTTCTGCCCACGCGCCCACTGGGACAGCTTGGTCAGCCGGATGTCCCTTGGCGCCGTGCTGCTCTTAGTGTCCACGTCGACGATCGTCAGGACCAAGTCGCCAAAGGGGTCGTAGGTCGGCTGGTGCATGACCACGCCCCAGTATTCCCCCTTTCCCGGCGGGATTTGCGGGAACGCAAGGATGTCTGCGGCGCTGTACAGGTCCTCAGGCGGCGTCGCGTTGGATACCCCGGCCCCTGCCTTGCTAAACGGCATCTTGACCTGCCGCCCCGCCTTGGTGGACACGCCGAAGGTGCAGAACAGCGCCCCCGGGCAGATGGCCGCTATGGCCCGCGCCACGACCAGCGACTTGCTGGCTGTACTTGGCGCTGTATCAGTTGTAGAATTCATGCGGATTTTGTCCATTTTTCTCTTTGCATTTGCCTCTTGAAAGCCCGGTTACAGCCGGGCTTTTTTTTACTTGGATCGGGCCAGTGACGGCTCCGACAGCTTCTCTTCCACCAGCCCGGTCAGGTCGACGCCGAGCTTGGCGACCGAGGCGACGGATTTTAGGGTCCAAGCGTCCATGCTGCCTGCAAGTATTTCACGCGCCTTGGCCTCGTCCACCCAAGACCGCATCTTGCGCCCGGGCTTGAGGCCCCAGCCTTGGATGGCCGTCCCGGCCTTGAGCTGCTCCTTGGCGGCCGCCTGCACCGCCTCGGCCCAAGCGATCGCCCGCTCGGCCTCGTCCAGCATCTCAGGCGTGATCACGGCGGCCACCTTGGGCGCCTCCTCCTCGACCAAGCCGAACTCCTTGCGGGCCGTGTCCTGCACCTTCTCGCGCATTGCCGGGCAGATCGCCTTGGCCTTGCAGTACCGGCAGGCGTCCGCGCTTGGGCTGGGCACCGGCTCGCCCTCGGCCAGCTTGGCGGCGGCCACCATGTCCGTGCCGTGCTGGCGCAGGCGCTCCATGGTCGTCGCCCAGCGCGAGACGTTGCCCGGCTGCCAGATGTGAAGCTCCACGGCCACATGCGGCGGCGCCTTGAGCTGCTGCGCCACGCCCAGCGCGTAGGTCAGTAGCTGCTCGTTCTCTTCCGCCTTCACTGGTATGCGGCCGGTCTTGAGGTCCACGACGTGCAGGGTGTTGTTCTTGATCACCACCGCGTCGGCCGTGCCGCCAAAGGCCGGGTGAAGTTGTTGCAGGCCCTCGTTGACGTTCAGCTCGATGTGGCTGCTGCGCGCATTGGCCCGCAGCTCCTCGACGTACTTGGCGTACTCGGTGGCAATCTTCAGGTCCTCGGGGTCGACGTGCGCGGCCGGGTAGCTGAACAGGTCGCCCTCGAGAATCTTCTCGGCCATCTCGTGGATGTAGGTGCCACGCTCGGCCGCAGCGCCTGCGGGCACATAAGGCATCGAGTTCTCCAGCTTGAAGCTGGCCGGGCAGGCCATGATGCGCGACATGCGCGAGGCGGACATCGGCGCATGGGCGCGCTCTGTGTGGTTCTGTGTGCTCATTTTCTGGTTCCTTTGATGTTGTGAAACTTCTCCAACGCGTCAGCGAATTCGAAGTAGTTGTTGATGCTCGTGTTCCAGTACTGTGCTGGCATCATGTTCAGCAAGTCTTGTTTGGTTGCAGGCTCTCTCTCCAAGCTGCGGACCTTGCGGTCCAAAGACTTGACCAGCCGGTTCAACTCCTCGTTGTGTGCCTTCAGTAGCTCGACCTCTTCGCTTGCAGGTGAAAAGGCAGGTGCCTGCGCAGGCGCCTGCACCTCTACCTGCACCTGCTCTACCTTGCGTCGGAAAAAGTCAAACAGCCTCATGACTTTGCACCCTTGATGTTGCCGCTGGTCTTGCGTCGAATCCAGCAGTCGTGGCATATCCAGCGGGTGCCCATGTCCACGCCGCCCTCAGGCGCCTTCTTGGTCTCGCACTTGCTGCACAGCTTGAACTTGTGCGCACGCACGCAGGTGCCATTGATCGTCACTGGTGTCATTTACTGGTCCTTGCGGAACTGACCATTGCATGGAGTACCTCTTCAATAGGTATCTCAACGCCGCCGTCGTGCCATGACTGCCAAGCGCCGTTGCGCCTGTCGTCAATGGTGAGGTCGCCGTTGATGCTGCTCCTGAGCAGGCGGCCCATCTCTGCGCAACTCGCAGTGAAATTCTTGGGCGCCTCTTGGTCTGGGCATATTGTGTAGGTGTACGGTAATTTAGCCATTTG
>DAITMV010000074.1:5222-13264 GCA_036834985.1 Burkholderiaceae bacterium
TTGAGCGTGCGTGCTTCAATGACACGCGCAAATTGGATCAGACAAGTTGCGTCGCCCTCCAGCCCCTCATCGACCATGGTCAGCGTCTTGGTCTTCATGTCCACCCGATGCACAGACAACGGAATAATTCCGCAGTGGACTGCAAGGTTCATAATTTCTTCATCACTCATATGCTCTTCTCCTATAAATTAAGCGTTCAACTCGTCATACTTGCTGCGGGCCTCTATCCAAGCGTCGATGATGGGCTTGCGTCTGGCCCTCTGCTCTTCTGAGGTGTAGTCGTCTATCTTGGCGAAAGGTGTTGGCTGTGCGTTCCACCGATCCATCCAAAGAATTTCATTTGCCTTCAGGTTCTTTGCGCAGTATTCCAACTGCGCCCTCGCTCTTTCGATCAAGGTTTTTCTAGTTTCAGCTTTAGCCATTTATCTTCTCCATAAAATTTCCATCAAGCCACTCATCCAGTCGAGCATGAAGCTCGGCCCTGTTGCGCTCTCCGATCGTCTGACCGTTATCGGTCATCAACGGATTCGTCAGCAACTTACCAAACCCAGTATCGGAAGAGAACTCAATTCTTTCCGCTGATGTCTTAATGCCAATGTCGCCAATGGGTCTCGATTCAAATCCGTCTATCAGTACTTCTTGCAGTTGCGGTATGTCGTAATGGCGGCTGGCGTAGACCACTTTATCGGGGTCTGTTGGGTGTTGTTTAAGCGGCATTGTTTTTCTCCTTGAGTTGGGCGTCGATGTAAGCCACGATTTCCGATGGTGAAACCCATCCAACTTCTTCCTCCCTGTTGTCAAGCCAATTAGCAAACTCTAAAATTGCCTCTATTGGTAACTTAACCCAAGGGCGCTGTGGCGACTGTCGGTAAACGGGGAAGCAGGCTTTGCAAGCCTTATCCTCTGTCGGTAAACCAAACAAACCGTTTTCGTCTGGGCCACAAAGATGCGCCACAGGCTCCTGCGCCGGCGATGGTGCGTCAATGGTGTCTTTCAATAAATGAACACCACCATCTAACCTCTCAATAGCCGCAACTACGCCAATACAACCATCTTCTTCCCAATGTGCTTTGAAAGAATACTTGGTAGGCTCCTGCGCTGCTGCCTTCTTGCCATCGTAGTATCCGCTTTGGTATGCAATCGTCAGCGTATCGTCATCGTCCAGCAGCTTGTCCCGCGCTAGGTGTGACAATCCATTAGGCTCATGGTCTGCCCAATTAACTTCGTCTATCGTCTTGGCTATCGCTGCTGCTTTCTTTGATTCGTAGCCTGTCATGCTTCACCTCTTGCTCTGATTGCTTCTGCACAAATTAATTCAACTCGTGGCCCGTAGTAATCGCTAGTGCTGTCCATGTCATCACACAACTTTGCGCACTCCTCACGCTCATGCGCTGCTACCAATGCGGCAAAGGCTTTAAGTTCCTTGTCCCAGTAGCCATCTGTAATCCAAACACCTTTGTCATCAGCGTCTGAAAACCCCGCTTGCTTTGCTAGTTCAATGATGTTCATTCTTCAACTCCGAAATGTTGTTTAATCTTATCGCCAATATAAGTGTATTCACCATCTTCTTTCCACGCCTTATTACCAATATCAGCACACTCCCTGACAATCAACTCGGCAAACTTTTCTTCACGATCCCAATGAAAGATATCGCTGATCTTGCACGCTGGAATACTCCAAACCTCAGTGATAAGTTCTTTAATTCGTTTGTTCATGTTGTTCCCCTTGCTCTGATTAAATCAGCCGCTTGGTACGGCTCTGCAATTTCCGCAATCTTGGCACACGCCTCACGCTCATGCGCTGCTACCAATTTGGCAAAGGCTTCAAGGTCTTCCCAATTACCAACTACACCATCAATGCCGGGTGCTTGCTCTTGATATGTCCTAAATCCTGTTTTAGAAGCTAGTGTATAAATGTTCATTTGAACACCGCCGCTACAAGCATGGACGCACCCACCACAAAGATCACCCACACGATCAAGCCTTTGACTTGCTGCACAAACTGCGCGTAGTCGCTGGCCTCTGGCTCGTCGTACTCCCAATCCTTTTGCTTGGGCTCCATGTACTTTTTATCCGCATCGGTCATTGTTTCCTCCCTTGAGCCAACATTGTGCAAATAGCTGTTTCTGCGTGACCATTTACGCCATCCAGTGCGCAAGCCACAACCATCGGGTCAGCGCCATTGCTAACAGCCTTTTCCCACTTGTCCCGTTTCCAGTGAGCGTTGAACGTGATGCATAACACAAGCACCGTTAAAAACGACAATATCATGCCCCACACGCATAACCAAAACTTTTCTTCGTTCATTTGGTACGCTCCTTGAGTTGATCTTCCAGTGGGTGTTTCCACCACCCGCTTGCATCTTCCGCGCTCCTGTATTTAACCCGCACAGTATTACCAGTGACTTGGAAACGCTCTGGCTCAAGGTTGTCTTCCATGTCTCGAATGTCTTTGTTTGTCCACCCGCCTTTTGTTGTCAATATCATTTGCTGCGCTCCTTGAGCAGTTCATCTGCCATTTCGTATGCATCCAAAGCCAAGTCAGACCAATTTTCATATTGGCTATTTCGCGCTCTGTTTGCCTGCATAGCCAGCCCAGCAAAATAATCGCGCAGCGTCATGTCCTTGGCGTAGCCGCCTGTCTTGACCATCCAGTCGGTGTAGTCTTTTGCATACGCTGCACTAATTTCTTGTCTTGTTTCCTCTTTCATTCATCTTCTCCTATGATTCCAATTGCTTGATCAATGAGGTTAACCCTCGCCTCGCGCTCAACATCGAACGCAAATATGCGCAGCATCTGCATCGCATCGGGGTCCTTGTCCAGCCCGATGTATTTGTAGATGCCGCAGTCCTTCAGCAGCCGCAAGATGTCCTCGTCTGTCACTTTGACTTCTCCTTGCTGTAGCTGGCGATGTACTCGTTCAGGCGATCGATCCGCACCCGGTTGTACGAGACCACGCTCTGCGCCCAGTCCACCGCCGTCTCTGCCTCGAGCTTCTCGAGCGTCGCCTCGGCCAACTCGCGTGTCACCACCTCGAGCGGCGTAGGCTCCCTGAATCTCTCTTTCAATAGATTAAATAACTTCATGCTCTTTCTCCTTAAATTATTTGGTCAATGATGCTCAACTTACGCAATACCTTGCCCAGCACGTTGTGGTCAAGTGATGCCTTGATGGTCAGCAGGTACACCAGCGGTGTAAAGCCTGACTTGACGACGTTCTCCATGCGGCTGGTGGCCTGCTCCAGTGCGGAGGTCTGCCACGTCGCCTCAACGAATATGACCGTGTCGGCGCGGGACAGGTCGATGCCCTCTGACATGGCCGCGATGTTGCCGATGATCAGGTTGGTCTCGCCTTCCTGAAAGGCGGAGATCGCCAATGTCCGGTTTTTGTCCGAAGTTTCACCGGTAATTGTCCGGGGTTTGTACTTTTTCAGTTCCTCTGCTAGGAGTCTTGCGACCTCCTTGTGGTGCACGAAGACGATCAAAGGCTCACCCTCGGTCAGCTTGTCTTCGATAAACTCGGCGGCTGGCTTGACCTTCTGTAACCCGGCCTCGAGCATGATCTCGGACAGGCCCTCGATCGCCATGATCGCGTTGGGGTTCTCCACCAGCGCGTCTGCATCGAAGTTCTTCTCGCGCCTGTCCACCGGCAGGTCAAAGGTGATCAGAGACACCTGCGGCTGCTTGTAGTCCTTGAACACGTCCTCCTTCTTCCTGCGCAGCACGTTGGGCTTCATCAGCGCTTTAAGCTCCGGCAGGTTGGACGCGCCCGAGACGTCAAGGCCCCACGGCGCCTTCCACATCTTGGCGTAGCGGGCGGAAAAGTCGTAGTACCCGCCACGGTAGATGCCAAGGCCTTTCAAGAGGGGCCATAGCTCGATGGGCCTGTTTGGTATGGGCGTGCCGCTCAGGGCGTAGACGCGGGGGATTTTCTCCATCGCCCACAAGGCCGCCTTGGTGCGCTTGGCGTCGGGATTCTTGATGCGGTGCGACTCGTCCAGCACGAGCGTTTTAAAGCGCTCAAACTCCTCGACCGGCACATACTGGACCAAGTCATAGTTGATGATCACCACGTCGCTTTTTGGCAGCTTCATTGCGCCTGCGCGGCCAGTGATGACGGTGGAGTCCAGCCCGGCGCACTTCTTGAAGGCCGTCTGCCAGACTGTCTTGACAATGGCCGGACAGACCACAAGCGCCGGGAGGTGCTGGGCCGAGGCCATAACGGTGGGGAAGGTCTTGCCCAGACGGGGCTGGTCGGCCAATATGCAGCGCTTGCGGGTGAGCAAGAAGTCCACGGCCAGTTCCTGATGCGGTAGCAGTTTCATCGGTTTCCTCGTTAAGTTGAACCTTGAGTATGCCACAAAAAAATATTTTGCAAAACTTTTTTTTATAGTGTAAGATCGCAACCGGCCAGCACTTCTGCTGGTCACAACCCTTAAACTTGAAATAGGAAAACGTGATATGTCTACAAAAACGGTAACCGGTGAAGTTCGTTTCAGCTACTTTTCTGCCCTGTCGGCTCGTACCAACGAGATGAACGGCAAGGAAGAGTTCAGCACGCAGGTGCTCGTTCCCAAGAGCGACACCGACACGGTGGCAGGCCTCAAAGCTGCCGCCAAGGCGGCCTTGATGGAAAAGTTCGGGGACAAAATCCCCAAGAACATCCGCAACCCGCTGCGTGACGGCGACACTGAAACTAAAGGCGACGGCTCTCCCATGGGCGAGGAGTACGCAGGCCATTGGTTCTTCAACACCAAAAGCTCCAAGCGGCCCGGTGCGGTTGATGCCGAAGGCAACGACATCCTCGGCAACGACGAGATTGTCAGCGGTGACCATGGCCGGGTGTCTCTGAACGCCTACGCCTACGACACGGCAGGCAACAAGGGCGTGGCGTTCGGTCTGAACAACATCATGTTCACCCGACGCGGCAAGCCCTTGGGCGTGGCACGCTCGTCAGCGGCCGATGACTTCGGCATCGTCAAAGGTAAGTCCAAGCCCGCAGCCGACCTCGGCACCGCAGGCGACGACGACTGGAACTAAGCAAAACAGCCCCGCGAAAGCGGGGCTTCTAACAAGGAAGAAGCAAATGATTTTTAAGATTGAAAATGGAACAATGACTATCGAGGTGCCGGTGCTGATAGGCATGCCCTTTCTGCTCCAGTCACTGCGCGACAAGATGAACGACGGCGGCAAGCCGTCCATCACGGTCAAGCGCACCGGAACGCGCAAGGTGCGGGCCAAGGCTGTAGTGGAGGCGGCCAAGAAGCGCACCCGCAAGGCCAAGGCTGAGGCCCCTGTGGCCGTCAAGACGCGTGGTCGTCCACGCAAGGCGGCAGCGGTATGAGAAACCCCGACCTTAAAGCCGTAGCCACCTACCTCCTGCCCAAGGATGTGGAGCGGCTAGATAAAGTTGCCGAGCAGTATGGATGGTCCCGATCTTCCCTGCTGCTTCGCGCAGTCAAGGTGGTGCTGGACAACCCGAAACTGTTGGCGGCTTATTCGGCTGTCAAGGTCGGGCAATGAGAAAAGTCCTGTTCATCTCGGCCATGCGGCTGGGTGACAGCATGCACCTCCTGCCAATAGCCTCGTGGCTGCATAAGCAGGGCAACGTCAAGCTGGACTGGATGTACCACAAAACGAATTACATAAATTCTCTTGTGGACATCGGCATAGCGCAGCCGTGCATTAACGCCATGCGGGAGTTCAACTACGACGACATCAGTCCATGGAAGGGCCGTCAAATCATTGGCTGCTGGCGCCCATTCCACTTGGTGGCCGACTACGCTGACAAGCTCTTCAACGGCTACTACGACGAGATTTACTGCTTCGGGTACTCCAAGGAAGACTACGAGCACAGGAAGATTGAGTTCTTCTCTGAGCACTTTGCGCAGGAGCACGGCCTCGGCGTGGACTACGAATTCAAGCTGGACTACGGATCGCCTGACCCTTCATTCAAGGACCATGCGGTCAAGCTGGACAAGATGTACGCACCCCTGTTGAAGGACGTGCAGGCCATCGAACTGTCCGAGGACACGCACATACTGCGCAACCTGCAACTGTGCGCGGGCGCCAAAGAGGTAATCACGACAAGGACCGGGTCCGCTGTGGCCTTGTCCCTTGCGCGCATACCCTTCAAGATCAAATTTGTCGACGGTGACTTTGACTGGTACATGCAACTGTGCCATCAGATTACCGGCGGCGTTCAAAGGATTGAGTAATGAAAATAGAAGAGATGACATGGGAGGACCTGTGCGCGTTCTTCGCGATGCAGGGCTTCTTGGCTGGCAAACACACCAGCGACGCGACAGACATCATCGACCACTTCGATAACTTGGCCGCAGCGTCATACGCCATGGCAGAGCGCATGAAAATGGAGCGCGAAAGCTTGGTCAATAAGGAGACCAAGAATGCTGATAGTTGACATAGACAAGCGCTGGGCAGACTGGTGCTTAGAGAACGTCGCACTGGGCGTTCCTCCTGAGGCCATGCTGCCGGTAATGCTCAAAGCAGATGTGCCCCAGCAAACCGCCATGGAGCTTCTGGACAATATCCAAAAGCTTCCGGGGTACACGACGGTGCGCAAGATGGCCCATCAGGTCAAGAAGCTCGAGTCGTTCAACCTCAATCACCAAAAGCTGATTGACCAAGACCCCAGCCGCAAAACCATAGAGCGCGTCTCAGGCCTGACGAGGGAAAGCTTTTTCAACGACTACTGGCTGCAAAACAAGCCAGTGATCATTACCGACTTCTTGGACCACTGCGACGGCTACGAGGTGCTGTGCATGGAGTACCTGCTGGAGAACTACGGCGACGAGGTCGTGGAGATTCAAGAGGCGCGGGAGAAGGACCCGGAGTTTGAGATCAACAGCATCAGCCACAAGTCGACCATGTCGATGTCAGGTTTCATCAAGCGCGTCATGGCCGCCGGAGAGACCAACGATTTCTACATGACGGCCAACAACATGAGCGTCAAGAAGACGCGCCTGAGCGAGCTGCTGGATTTTCTGAAAGGCGTGCCTAGGTACTGCGTGGCGCCAAGCGTTGAGGGCCACAACGGCATGCTGTGGGTGGGGCCAAAGGGGACAAAGACACCACTGCATCACGACGAGTGCGCAATACTGCACCCGCACATGTACGGCTCCAAGCGCTGGATCATGATCAGCCCGAACTACAGTTCTTGCCTGTACAACCACGAGCACGTTTTCTCGGAGGTCGACATCTTCAACATCGACTACGCCAAGTTTCCAAAGATGGAAAAGGTCAAGATGTACGACGTCACACTCGAGCAGGGCGAGACCCTTTTCATACCAGTAAACTGGTGGCACGCGGTGCAGTCTGTTTCACCGTGCATATCATTCACATTGACTGGATTCCCATATGAAAACACATGGTCCTATCACCGTCCTAGCAGGTGGTCGTAATGGATGAGCCGCCAGTGATCAAGCAACTGACCATGAGGCTGGTGGACATACCCAAGTGGGACCGGCTGATGGCAAAGAAGATCAAGATACCGCCACCACCCAAGCAACCCCGCGAAGAAGACCCAGTGAGGTCTGAGGCTAGGGCAGAACGCAAGAGGTTGAAGAATGAACAAAGAGCAATTGAAGAAGCGGCTGCGGGAAATCAAGAACCGGCTGTGGCAGGCAAGTGAAGTTGACCATGAAATACTTCAAATACTATTACTTGTTTACAAGACATTGGAAGAGGTTGAAAGAGATGAAAAGCAAAATAACAGAGAGAGTTGAGCAGTTCAGGAAGCGCCAAGAAGACAGAGGCATAGTGCGCACCGAGGTGTACGTCCATGCCGATGATCAGGCCGCTGTAAAGGCCTTTGCGCGCCAACTAAACGAGAAGAGAGAACCGCCCAAGGAACCGGTGGAGACCGGGCCAACTGAGAGCGTGGAAGAGAGATTAAAGCGGCAGGCCGAAGAGGCCCGCCAAAAATTCAGAAAGGCAATGAAATGAAATTCGAAATACTGGCAAAGTCCGAAGAGGACGCACTGGACATCTATGACCAGATCGCAGCGGCAATGAAAGAGCACAA
>DAITMV010000075.1:0-13237 GCA_036834985.1 Burkholderiaceae bacterium
GCTGTCGAGTCTGCGGGTGTTGCCCCCGTGACGCCTGCTGCTGCGGCCAGTGTGGGCCGGGTGCTGTCAGCGGGGGTCGACATGGTTTTATCCGCCGACAGGGCAACTGCATCCGCAGGGTTAGCTGTTGCGGCCTGAGCGGGCGCTTGTGTTGACGGGTTGGCGGCCGTGACAGGCGTCATGCCCTCCAGGCTGATTTTGCCTTGCGGGCTCACTTTGCCGGCCACACCCTCAGAAGCGCCTGCGTTGAGCGCTACCTCTTTGGCGGTCGTGTTCAGGGTCGCTGTCGCTTCCTGGGCTGTCGTTTCGGAGGCATCTGCAGCTGTTGTCTTGGCGTTGCCTGCATCGTTTTTAGCGACTTCCGCTGGGTGCCCGTCCGCGCCGGATTCGGTTTGCCGAGCGTCCTGACTCGTTTGTGCAGACTTGCCGTCGTTGGAGGCCTTATCCGCCCGGGCGTCCTTGTTGCCTTGAACTGAGTCAGCGGTGTGATCGTGATCCCGGCGGGCAACGCCTTCGGTGTTGCTGGGCGAGGTGGAGTCCTTGACGGAGGGGTTGCTGTGTTCTGGTCGCAAACCCATGATGTTTTGAACCCCCATCGATTGCGTCCAGTCACTGCCATTCGGTGTGGTGGCAGATCGTTCGGCCGACTTGTCGACCGGGCGCTCTGCCGTCGAGCCGTCTGCGGCCGCACTGAACAAACCGCCGAACAATTGCTGGAAGTCGGCTTGATCCGCCGGTTTTATATTTCGTTCCAGAGAGGCGCGCAGCGCTGCTGCTTTGGTCTGAGACAGCGTGTCTGGGGTATTCATTTTGATTTGTGTGGCCATCAGTAAGCTCCGCTACCCACCCGGTGAATACGCGCTGCATATTCATCGTTGTTTTTTTGTTCGCGTTTGGCTTCTTTTCTTTGCTGGGCCAGATCGGCGCGATCAATCAGTGTCTGGTATTTTTTTTCATCGGCTTGTGCGAGTTGCCAACGGGTCAGCGCTGCGTTGACAGACTGTTCGCGAAAGCTTACGTCCCGTTGTTGTTGCAGGATCGCATCTTCCAGCCGGGCGATAAACTGGTGTTGATGTTGTAACTGCTGGCCGGTGACGCCCTGTTTGGCTCGCTCGGTCATGCCGTCCTGATACTGCTCGCGGTAGCCTTGGACCATGACCAGACGGTCTTGCGAAGCTTGCAATTCCTTGCGTGCGCTGGCCAGCAGCTTGCTGGATTCTTCTACTTTGTCTTTGGCTAGATCTCGCAGAATAATCAGTGCATTGCTCATGTTGTCCGTTGCTTTTCAGAGGGTTATGTCAGGGGCTTTCGGGGAACATATCCGGGAAAATGGCTTTTAACGCAGCCAAACTATCCGCATAGTTCGATTTCTCTAACATTGCCTGTTGAAGTAGCTTTTCAATCTGGGGAAAAGAGGCCAAAGCCTGGTCTAATTGTGGGTCGGACCCGGCCGCATAAGCGCCGACGGTGATCAGGTCCCGGTTGCGCTGTACTTTGGAAAAATAAGCTTTCAGCTTACGGGCGGCGTTCAGGTGGTATTCGGGCACAATATTGTGCATGGCCCGGGAAATGGAGGCTTCAATATCCACAGCGGGGTAATGGCCTGCCTCAGCCAGATGGCGGGACAGCACAAAGTGACCGTCAAGGATACCCCGGGCCGAATCGGCGATGGGGTCTTGCTGGTCGTCGCCTTCCGTCAATACAGTGTAAAACGCGGTGATCGAGCCGCCGCCTTCAGTCCCGTTACCGGCCCGTTCAACCAGCGCCGGCAGTTTGGCAAATACGGAGGGGGGGTAGCCTTTGGTGGCAGGGGGCTCGCCGATGGCCAGCGCAATTTCACGTTGTGCCATGGCATAGCGGGTCAGTGAGTCCATGATCAGCAGGACGTTGTGGCCCTGATCCCTAAAATGCTCTGCGACCAGGGTGGCATAGGCGGCGCCTTGCAGTCGCATCAAGGGCGGTGTGTCGGCTGGGGCGGCAATCACGACCGAGCGCGCCAGGCCTTCTTCACCCAGAATCTGTTCGATGAATTCCTTGACCTCTCGGCCGCGTTCCCCGATCAGCCCGACGACAACCCGGTCCGCTGTACTGTAACGGGCCATCATGCCCAGCAATACGCTTTTACCCACGCCAGAACCGGCAAACAAGCCGATTCGCTGTCCGCGACCTACCGTGAGCAGGGCGTTGATACAGCGTACACCCACGTCGATGGGCTCTTTGATGGGCTCGCGCTCGATGGGGTTCATGGGGCGTGCTGTCAACGGGGCACGTTTTTCAAATTGCAAGTCGCCCAGCCGGTCCAGTGGACGACCTGCTGCGTCGATCACCCGCCCCAGCAATCCGTCGCCGACTGGCAGGTGTTTGGTGCGGTCTTCGGCACGTCTCCAGGGGTGGGCTTTGACGCCGATTTGTGGGACCAGTACCGGTGGATTTTGCGGGACCACGCGGGCCCCTGGGGTCAACCCTGCGATATCAGCGGAGGGCATCAGGAACAGCTTGTCGCCGGAAAAACCGACCACCTCGGCTTCGGTGGGCGCCATGCCGCCTTGTTGAACCAGGCACATGCTGCCCACGGGAAGGCGCAGGCCAACCGCTTCCATCACCAACCCGGCCACGCGGACCAATTTTCCTGTGGTCTCTGCCGTTGTGGCGTAGGTCACCATGTCGTTGCAGTTTTGTAACCAGTCGTTGATCGCTCCCATACGGTGTGCTTTCTTTAGTCGCGTTCGGGGGCGTTGGGTTCGTCTGTGGGGGCGGACAGCGGATCTTTCCGGCCCAAGGCGGCCAGTACGTTTTTCCAGCGGGTTTCCAGGGTGCAGTCGTATTCACCTTCGGCGTGTGCCAAACGGAATCCGCCAAGGGCCAGTTTGGGGTCAGGGACCAGTCGAATTCCGCTTAATTCAGCGTTGTCGCCATATTGAGATTGCAGGTGAACCAAGGTGTCTGGGTGTGCATAAACCACGATATGCCGCAGGTTGTTGCCCAGCACGTCGAGCGCTTCGCTGAACAGGGGGCGCACCCCGCTGGGGTCGGCGGTGATGCTGTCCATCAGAATGCGGCGGGCCATATTGACCGCCAGCGTCAGGATTTGTTCGCCCATCTGTTCTTGCAGTTGGGTGATTTCTTCCTTCAGGCTGGTGCTGAGCCTTACCAGAGTCTGACGCTCCAGATGAGCCTGGTTCCAGCCTTCCTCATAGCCTGCCTGGCGCCCACGCTCAAGGCCTTCCTGGTAGGCTTGTTCACGAACGACCTCGACCTGCGCGGCTCGATGTTCAATTTCTTGCCGAATTTGCTTTAAGCTGGCTTGCTCAGCCAGTAGTTCTTCCAGGGTGGGCGTGTGCGTCTTTGGCTCGGCCATGGATTTGGCCAAGGGATTGCCCATTGCTCCAAAATCAAGCTTGGGCAGGGATGCCGCTTCGTTTCCCCGTAAAATACGGTTAGACGAAGGCATCGTCGCCCCCGCTGCTGATCATGATCTGTCCCTGTTCGGACAGTTTGCGGACGGTCTTGAGGATTTCCTTTTGTGCGGCTTCCACTTCAGACAGGCGAACCGGTCCGCGACTTTCGAGTTCTTCGCGCAGGCTTTCGGCGGCGCGGCTGGACATATTCTTGAAGATTTTTTCCTTCAGTTCGTCGTTTGAACCCTTGAGGGCCAATATCAGCTGATCGTTTTGAACGTCGCGCAAAATGGTTTGAATACCGCGGTCGTCGATATCGAGCAGGTTTTCAAAGACAAACATTTCATCCTGAATTTTCTGGGACAAGTCTGAGTCGTATTCGCGGATATTGTTGATCACCGATTGCTCGGTGTTGGCGCCTACAAAGTTGAGGATTTCCGCTGCTGCTTTGGTGCCACCCAAGGTTGATTTTTTGAGTTTTTCGCCGCCTGACAGCACTTTGGACAGCACTTCGTTCAGTTCCTTGAGGGCCGTGGGCTGCACGCCATCCAGGGTAGCGATCCGCAAAATGACGTCACTGCGCAGACGGTCTGCAAATTTATTCAAAATGGCGGCCGCGTGGTCGCGTTCCAGATGGACCAGAATGGTTGCAATAATTTGGGGATGTTCGTTCTTAATCAGTTCGGAGACGGTGGATGCATCCATCCACTTTAAGCTTTCAATCCCTGAGGTGTCACTGCCCTGCAAAATCCGGTCGAGCAAAAAGCCCGCGCGCTCTGTGCCCAGGGCTTTGGTCAGTACCGATCGGATGTAGTTGTCAGAGTCTAAGCCCAGCGTGCTTTGTTCGCCCGCTACGGAAATAAATTCCTGGGCAATCACATCGATTTTTTCCCGTGATACGCCTTTAACACGCGCCATCATCGAGCCAAGCTTCTGAACCTCCTTGGGCCCAAGGTGTTTCATGACCTCCGAGGCCTCTTCTTCGCCCAGTGCGAGCATCAGAATCGCGCTCTTTTCTACACCTTCTTCACTGTTTGCCATGTTTATTCACCCACAACCCAACCTTTTACAATATTGGCGACCAATTGAGGATTCTCTTTTGCCATTTTACGCAGCTCCATCATCCGAATCTCTTTCGGATCACTCATGGCTGGCAGCGCCAGGCGTTGTTCTTCGGCGATCTGTGCAAGCAGCTCGGCATCATCGTTGCCCACACTGGTGGACAGCAGCTGACCATTGCTTGGTTCGTTTACGTTGTTTGGCCTGTTTTTGAGCATGGGTTTGAACAACCCAAAGACCAGCAGTGCGGTCGCTGCAGCTACGCCGAGCGGCAAACCAAAGGATTTCGCCAAATCAAGCATATCAGGGTCTTGCCAGATTGGCAGGGCTTTTTCTTCTGTTTTGTTAAAGGCCTGGTTAACGACGTTAACAGTATCACCCCGGTCCTTGTTAAAACCAATCGCTTCGCGCACCAGGGCGTTGATCTGATCGGTTTCCTCAGGGGTCAGGGGCACAGACTTTACATCGCCTTTGGGGCTGGTGATGGATTTGTTGTTGACCACAACGGCCGCCGATACACGTTTGATGGCTCCAACCTGGGCCTTGGTGTATTTGACCGCCTTGTCCACTTCATAGTTGATGGTGGAGTTTTTATTCAGGCTGCTTTGTGTCGGATTGGCCTGGTTGGCCGCTGAGGTGCCCGCCAGACCGGTCTGGGGGTTACCGCCGATTTGCGCGGTTGCTGCGGCGGGTGGCTGGTTGCTCAATGTCCCTGGCACCCCTTGTGGATTGGCTCCGGTGGCGTTGTTCGACTCAGAGGTCTGTTGGCTGCGAATGGCGGCTTGTTGCGGATCTGTGTTGGGTTTATAGCTTTCTTCGGTGCTTTCCACCTGAGAAAAATCGACGTCAGCCGTCACAGTGGCCTTGACGTTCTCAGCCCCAAAAATCGGGGTCAAAATGTCCATGACCCGCTTGGTGTAGCTGCTTTCAATCTGATGGACATAGCTCAGTTGCGTTGCGTCTGACCCCAGTGCGTTGCTGCTGTCGTTATTGGTCAGCAAGGCACCGGTTTGATCCACAATGCTCACCGCCTTGGGATTCAGGTCTGGGACGCTGGAGGCCACCAGGTGCACAATCCCTTGAATCTGGGATTTATCCAGGACACGGCCCCCAAACAGTGCGACAACCACGGAGGCAGTTGGCTTTTGTTGTTCACGCAAAAAGATGCTGGGTTTGGGGATGGCCAAATGCACCCGTGCGGTTTGCACGGCACCCATGGATTGGATGGAACGAGCCAGTTCGCCTTCCAGGGCGCGTTGGTAGTTGATTTGTTCCTGGAACTGGGTGATGCCCAGTTTCTGGTTTTCAAGAAGTTCGAACCCGACGATCGACCCTTTGGGCAGACCCTGACTGGCCAGCTTCAAACGGGTATCGTGCACTTTATCCATGGGGACCATGATGGCATTGCCGCTGTCGCTGTAGCGATACGGCACGTTCATCTGGTTTAGCGAAGCGATGATCGCACCGCCATCCGCATCGGTTACGTTGGAGAACAAGACTTTATAGCTGGCGTCTTTGGACCACAAAAAAGCCGACACTACCAACGCGATCAGCAGGGGAATGCCTGCCATCAACGCAATCTTGTTGCGCTGAGGCAAACCATCCAGCCCTTTGAACATCTTGGTAAATACCGCCAAACCGCCTGCCGAGGCCGGGTTTTGCACTGTGGTCAGATTACCTGTTGTAGATACTTCAGCCATGATGGCACATTCTCCTTGTCAGATAATCAGCATTCTCCAGAAGTTCTGTAAAAGTAAAGCGATGAAAAAGCGCGTTAACGACACCCTTTTATGAAACTTGAGGGAATTAAGCAAAAAAAGTTGCTCTATTTAACGCCTTGATCTGAGGCGGCTACACGTATAAAGATACCTGTGTACTGTTGATAAGATGCAAACGTCGCCATGATTGATAAAACCAGCTTGTTTACCACCGCAGCTCAGGCGTCCAATCCTTTTAGCAAGGCGGCCTCGGCTGCAGCCAAGCCATCAGGTGGCCCCAGTTTTGCCGATCTGCTGGGTGATATGGTCAGCAAAACCAGCCAGGCGCAAGAGGCAGCCTCGTCGGTATTTCAGGGGGTGCAAATGAATAAACCCAATGCCAGCATCGAAGAATCCGTCATTGCCTCCAGCAAGGCGGGCTTGCAGTTTCAGATGGTTGTCCAAGTCCGAAACAAGGTGGTTCAGGCCTATTCTGACATCATGAATATGCCCGTCTGACCCAGCCCTGTCTCTTATAAGCCAGCGCGCTTGGCGCGCTGAATCCGTTCCGCATAGGTCACAAATCGCTGAAACAGCGACGATTGTGCGCCTGTGAGCGCGACAAACATACATCCTAATTTGATCGCGCTTTGCTGGTCGTAACTTAACGTCATCGACCGTATCTGCAGATCTACAAAAATGGGCGGAGAGCCTGGCAAGTGGAGTTCGCAATCACGAATTTCATCGTTGATCTTGAGCTTAAACAGGGCGGGTGCATTACCTACAATCGCACATCCACCCACACTTAAGTCCGTGACCTCGCACATCGTATCTGGTGCGCCGGGCAGCGGTGTCAGGATACTGACGGTAAACTGTTCATCCACGTTGACCCGGAAAAAATTGCGTCGCTGCAGGCGAATCACTACCTCGGGCAGATCAAACACCAGAGCCACATCGTCATGGTGTTTCGTGACACGGGCGTTTTTGAATCGACACTGCACTTTGACATGATGAAGAACGCTCACAAAAACCACATGCGACAGGGCTTTGATGGCTTCAAACGCTTCTGGATCGCTGGTTTTGGCCAAGCTGATTGACTGCGTTGTGGGGTCGATACCCAGCATCTGGGTGCAGGCCAGGGGGTGACCGTCTTGATCGTACAGGTAAACCGGGCCATTGGCGTTCAAAATATCACGCATCAATAGCTCGATCTCCTTGTGACCAGATACCTTATAGATATCGTAGGAGCCAGAGTCCAGCTCATTGTCGTTGACGGGTGGAGCAAAAGTATTCATGGTTTTGTCTTGGGGGCCTGACGGTTTTCGATACGGTAGATCCATGACAACAGTTCTGCAATCACCTGATACAGGGTAGGCGGAATATGTTGATCCAGATCGACTTGTGTAAGCAGCGAGACCAGTTCTTTGGACTCATGCACAAACACGCCAGCGTCTTTGGCCCGCTGAATGATTTGTTCTGCAATGATGCCTTTACCTTTGGCCACCACCTTGGGTGCAGCGTAACCGTCCAGGTACGCAAGTGCAATGGCTTCTTGTCTGGGAGGGGGGGGCGGTGTGTTGCTCATGGGGTGCCATCTTTCTCGGTGACTGCACCGTGTGTCAGTTCCAGACCCACGTCCTGAATGGCACTTTGGATGTCTGGCCAGGACTGATTGATCGGCTCGATAGCCTGTGCACGAGCGCCCAGTTGAATATCAACCTGGTTGCCCACCATCCGGATCTGCACATCAATGGGACCCAGCTCCTTCATGTCCAATTTCAATTTGGCGGACCATCCCCGTTGTGGGTCTGCTTGGCCGGCGTGTGAGTCGTCAGGATGAATTTCTACGTCAACCGGCTCCTGATCCAACCCTTGCAATTTAAGATGCAGGCGTGAGTCATCCAGCAACTGCAGCTGACTGGCAACCAGCTTGGCCGATGTGGGTAACTCGTTTGCGGCGCCTGGCTTGTCTGAAATCACTTGTTGCCGATCCCACAGGGCTTGGGGTTCTTTACGCAGCGATTCGGCACTACGTTCCCCGTCGGCCCATTGCGCCAGATGTGATTCGTAAAACAAACCACTGTGTTCAACCGAGTCTGACAAGGTTTTAACCAAGCCTTGTTTGTCGCCATTGATCAGGCTGTCAGCAATCTTGCCAGTTGGTACATTCACGCCTTTGGGCGTTGGCTGGTTGCTCTGCAGATTATTTGAAGCGTCTTTGCCTTGCGTACCCTGCGTTGAGTTCTCGGCCGATGCCTCTCCCGCCAGCTGGCCCGTGACTTCCTCGGCGGCCAGCTGCGCCAGGTTGATGTTGACTGTTGGCATGCTGGATGCTCCGGCCTGTTTGACGCTGGCTTCGATCGCCCCGATCAGTTTGCCAGCGCTGGACAGGTCGTCCACGGTGCTGGAGTTTTCTGCCGCAGCGATATCCGTATCGCTGGTATCAATTTTAGCGATGGAATTGAGCGTTTTGACCGACGAGCTTAATACGTTAGCGGTGGCTGGCGTGCTGACTTCGGAGTCCAGCGCCAACATCAAGGTCATCACTGCGCCTTGCGCAGGCAGTTTGGCATCGGGCGGTAATTTGACGGCAATGTTTTGACCGTTCATGTCAAAGACTGCATTGCCTTTTGCATCTGTTCCCAACAGCTTGGCGTTGACCACTTGCCCGGCCAGTTGTGAGGCATTGGGCAAAGGAAGCTCTTTGGAGAGCACTGCGACCATGGCACCAATCGAGGGCCTGTCGCTGCTGACGCGATCCGGTCGTGCTACAGAGGAGGAGGGTGTGAGGCCAGGCGCTCGAACCACGTTAACCATGGCATCACACGATCAATTAGCGGCTGGCGCCGTAGGAGCTGTGCAGTTTCTGGGAATTGTTTGCTGTACGCAAAAACTCTTCCAACTGACGTAAGCGTGGCTCGGTGATATGCCGGATGGCAGCATCGTCGGCCAGGATTTTCTTTAGATAGCCGATCCGTTGCTGACGTTCTTCGCCGCTCATGGCGTTTTCAGCCTGTAAGACCTGAAGGCGGTGAATCAGTTTTGAGCACAACTCCTCAGCTTCGCACAGGGAGTCCCAATCGCCGCTTTGGGCGGCTGCGAGCATTTGTCCGCTGGCTTGAGCGATTGATGCGTAAAACTCCAACACAGCGGTGTCTTGTTTATTAACCGTGTTCATGCTGGATAAGCTTCCCGTGTTTGAGTGGTTTGTCCGATATCAGCCCACGCTGATCGCAAATCTTCCAGTAGCACAATACAGTTGTTCATTCGTTCGGCGTTGTTTTGGGCCGAGGCAACCAACAGCTCTTTGGCAATGTAGTTATAGAGCAGCGCCAATTGTTCAGCCAGATCTCCGCCCGCTTTGACATCGAGTGCAGCCTTGAGGCCCTCGTCGATAATGCGCAAGGCTTTACCCACTGCAACCCCTTTTTCGGCTGGGGCATTTTGCTGTTGATACATGATCGCTTGCCGTATAGCTTGAACGGCACCATCGTACAGCATCAAAATCAGGCCATGCGGAGAGGCGCTGTTAACGCCAGACTCCAGGCCTACTTGTGCATATGCTTTAGCTCCAAACATGGTCGGCGCATTCATAAGTAAAATTGTTTATGACAACCCATAGGCACATGATACTCACCCGATATAGCTTTGATCGTGTTAATAAACCGTGTTTTTTTGCTTATATCGGGTGCTTGCCAGCAATGAATTATTTGCCCAGTGAGGCCAATTGTTGCGTTAAGTACGTGCTTGTGGCGTTCATGCTTGAAAGCATGGTGTCCAGGTTCGTAAATTGAGTACGGTAGTTCTTTTCGACCTGGGTCAGACGATCCTGTTCACGGGCCTCGTCGGCTGTCAGGCGTTTGAGCTGGCCCTGCAGACCCGACTGACGGGCAGAAATGGTGCCGCCATCGGCGCTCAGTGAGGTGATCCAGTTGTCCAGTGCGCTGGCGATGCCGCGTGAAAAAGTCACCGTGCCCAGGTTGCCACTGGTGCCATCTGCTATTTTCAGCGACAGGCCCTCGACAGGCGTACCGGTGGCACCCGTCAACATATTGCCAAACGCCAAGGTGTTTGGATCTCCGTTGATGGTTCCTGCGACCGACGTGCTGGTGGCTGAGTTGGGGGCACCGGTGATATTCAGCGAGTAGGTGCCGGCCACCGTGTTGGCTGTTGACCCGTTCAGGGTTACACGAGAGTCGGATGATACGATATTGTCAGCAAACAGCTTGTTGACCGCTTGCGGGTCAGCGGCCAAGGCGGTACTCAGTTTGCTGCTGTTCAAGCTCATTACACCGGTTTTATCGATTGAAATGCCGATACTTGATAACTGTGTGGAGTACGCAGGCAGGGTTTGCATCACCATGCTGCGAAGCTGCCGCTGAAGAGCGCCTACGGTGGTGTCGTTTTGTAAGGTAGAACCCTTGAGCTGCTGGTTAGACAGCTTGGTCTGAATATCGTTATACGCTTTGACAAACGCATTTAAATTGGTTGTCAAGGTTGATGAGTCCTGGTTCACAGAGACCTGAACCGGGCTGGTCGTCACTTGCGACAGGTTAAACGTTACGCCGTTGACTGCATCAGAAACCGAGTTGCTGGGTTTGGTGATGTTGATACCATCAATCGAGAACAGGGCGTTTTGCGCAGCTTGCAGTTGGGTCAGGTTTTTGCCGGCGCCTGATGCTGCGGTCGGGTCAAACGCCAGTTGCGACAAACCAGCGTTATCGGTGTTGTTACCGTCCGAATCGGTCGTCGTGATTTGCATGCTGTTGGCCGCGCCGGTGCTCTGGCTGGTCAATACCAGGCGAGAGCCCGTACCGTCATTAACGACAGAGGCGGTAACCCCTGCGCCGGCCTGATTAATGGCATCACGAATACCCCCCAGCGTTTGCTGACCACTGCCGATATTGATGGTGAGGGGTGTTTTGGTGGTATCGGCTGTAAAGGTATTGCCCGTTGAGTTGTAGGTACCCAGGGTGATTTTCATGCTACCGGTACCGATCACCGCATTGGTGTCGGTATAGGCCGAGCTCATGATTCGTTGGCTTTGGGCCAGTTGCGTCACGTTTAGAGAGTACGTGCCAATCGCGGCGGAACTGGTGGCAGTGGCACTGACCTTGGTACTGTCTGCCGACGTGGCTGACATGGGATTGAGTGAGGACTTGCTCTCTAATTGCTGAACGGCCGATTGCAAATTGCCAAATGCACTTTGGATCACACCATAGCTGGATATTTTCGAATTGACCGATGATTCGTTGCTTTGAATACGGTTCAAATTGACCTGTTCACTGGCCATCAGTTTGGTGACGATGGAGTTGACGTCCAGTCCTGAGCCAATTCCTGGAGATGAAATAGTTGCCATAATGTTCCCCTTGTCCTGATAACGTTAACCTGAATCAGGCTTCCAACTTAAATAACAATCCTTGCATTTTGCGCAGGGACTTTGACAAATCCAGCATTTCTGGTGATGGTATCTGCCGGACAATCGTGTCGGTTTCGCTGTCCACAATCTGAACGACCGTGGTCCCGCTGTCCTTGTCCTGAGAAATCTTGAAATTGAGGTTATTCAATCGCATTGCCTCATTGGCCTTGGTAACCGCCTCTTCCAGCGCTTTTTGGCTCACTGGGCTCGGTTGTGTGGCTTGTACAACCGGCGGCGCAATCTCTGCAGGTTTGACCTGTTGAACGACGCTGCGGCCCGCGACTTGAGCATCCACATAAGGGTTCTCAACTTTACCGGTAATGTTCATGATATTCACCTCATTAGCATGTTAGCTAATCATTTTTTGCATTTGTCATTGGATTAACGGTTGATTTTTGGCTTTCTTTAATGGAATAAGGCTGATGAACTTTCGCCCACCAGCCTTATTGTTACTTCAGTTACTTTGTGTTGTTTTGAGGTTTGCTGATTAACGCAGCAAGCTCAGAACCTGGTTAGGTAACTGGTTGGCCTGTGCCAACATCGCGGTGCCAGCCTGCTGGAGGATCTGGTTGCGTGTCAGGTTGGCTGTTTCTTTTGCAAAGTCTGCATCCATGATGCGGCCACGGGCTGCAGAAAGATCAGTAGACTGACGATCCAGACTAGACACCACCTGGTCCAGACGGCTCAATGTAGCACCGACGGTTGCGCGGACACTTGTTACCGTGTTGATGTTCGTATCCAGGGTTGTGACCGCTGTGGTGGCGTTGGCTACCGTATCAATCTGACCAAAGGCTGTAGCAATCGCAGCTTGCGTTGTACCGCCCAATGCGGTTTGCAGATCGTTACCAGCTGCAGCGCCGGTATCGGTCAAGTTGACGTTCAGACTGTCGCTGGCCGCGTTACCAGCACCAATCTGCAAGGTGGTGGTTTTGTTTGCGGCAGAGAACACGGCGTTACCGTTGAAGGTTGTACCGGTAGCGATACGACCTACTTCGTTAGCGAGGTTAGTATATTCAGTGTTCAGGTTGGCGCGGTCTGTGGCATTCAGGGTGCCGTTTTTGGCCTGTACTGACAGTTCACGCATACGCTGCATGTTGTCAGAGATTTTACCCAAAGCGCCGTCGGCGGTTTGAGAGTACGAAATACCATCGTTGGCGTTACGTTCTGCAACGTTCATGCCTTTGATCTGTGCGTTCATTCGCTCAGCAATGGCTAAACCAGCCGCGTCGTCTTTGGCTGAGTTAACACGCAGACCGGAAGACAGTCGTTCGATGGATTGCTGCAGACCCGTGCTATTGCTAGCAAGGTTTCTCTGAGCAGACAGTGATGCAAAGTTGGTATTGATTCCTAACATGATAGCCTCCTGGCAATAACCTCAATCAAATTCACCTTTGATTAAGTAGTCCCTTGTTTCAAGGTATTTCAGCAGTGGTGCTGACAACTCATATTACGGAGAAGCTTCAGAAATCTTTAGGGTAAATGTCAATAAAATTATTTATAAACAATGGGTTAGCATATTTTTTGAAAAGACAAAAACCGCACGAGGTTACTCGCGCGGTTTTGAAGGGGATCAGGCTGCCTTGTGAGCGGTCCGATCTGATGGCGATGATTACTTCAACAGGCTCAACACGTTGTTGGGCAACTGGTTGGCCTGGCTGAGCATG
>DAITMV010000076.1:0-13034 GCA_036834985.1 Burkholderiaceae bacterium
AAATTTCGACGCAAATCTTTACCCTAAGTGGGTCAATTTTGGATGCAACTCAACATTTGTCGTCGATCACTCGTTCGACTGCACCCGATGCAGGGTTGACTCTCCAAATGGCCCCCATCAAAGAATCAGCCACATAAAGAAGACCATCGGGCCCCACGGTCAGTCCATTGGGCCATGACCCCTCTGGTAGCCGGGCCAATAACGTGGCCTGACCCTTCGAGGTAAAACGCCACACCCCCAGCTGTTTTCCCTGGCCCGTCATATACATCTGCCCTTCGGCATCCAATGCGATCACACCCGCCGTCGAGCCTTTAGGCAGTTCAAATACAATCCGCTCTGATCCGTCAGGAGACCGGGCGATGACTTTTGCCTGTGCCTGGCTCTTATCGCCCGTCAGGTAGTTTTCCCCCGAATTGCCAGCCAGATAGATTGTTCCATCGGGAGCGGTCTTGACACTTTCAAACCAAAGCCCTGGCTCATAGGCTTTGACCACCTGCGCAGACGCAGTCAGGTTGATTGGGAGCTTGTCGGGTGACGGCAAGGCAAGCACTCTTACGCCAAGTGGTTGCGCCACGATCGCCACAACGGCTCCCACCCCGAGTGCCAATAACCCGGCGTTTCCATCGGATGCATGATTTAGCCGGTGCTGCATGAAAGCCCATACCATCACAAATATCATCAACAGTGAGGCAAACAACACAAAAAACGGCTCAACAATAGCCACCCACATCATGGCTCCGCTGAGCAGCGCCAAGATTCCCTGCCCCCGTCGAACAAATGACCCTCCTTGGGGCTTTCCAAAGAGGCTCCCCAAGAACTGGATAACACCCATTCGACTCAGACCCCACAATACGACTCCCAATCCAAGCAAGGCCTGTCCTATCAACATCAACATATTCATCGTCTACTCCTGTAGGAAGCTACTGAATAAAAGGTAGGAAGCTACCAATAAACCCGAAAAATCTATTTAATTTAACCTGCAAACAGACCATTAAAATTGATCGAGATTGGACTCTACTCGACTCAATGCCCTTAAAAACTCGGTTCGCTCTTTGTGACTAAAACCTGAGAACATTTTTTCAACCAGTGCATCGCCAGCCTCGCAAAATGCCTCTGATGAACACAGGGTGCGAGCTGCCTCACCCAAAAATAAACGCTTGACCCGGGCATCATTCACATCGGCACGCCTGATGATGTGTCCATCCCTTTCCATTCCATCCAGAATGTTGGTCAAGGTTGGCGACTTGATCGAGAGCTTACGCTGCAATTCGCGATGTTCCATACCATTGTCATGTAATAAAAACTGGATGACATCAAACTGGGCGCCCGTGAAGTGAAACGGCTTGACCGTGTGCTCCAACGCACGACGCATCGCCAAATAGGCACGTTTTAAATCGAGGGTGGGATGTGACATATCGATAGCTTCCTATCTTTATGCGGATTTGTCAAGGCGCCTAGGATGTCAAAGACAATAAAAAAGGACTTAGCGAGTTAATTACGCTAAGTCCTCGTTTATGATGGGGCGAGATATGGGGCTCGAACCCACGACCCACGGAATCACAATCCGTTGCTCTACCAACTGAGCTAATCCCGCCACTGATCTGTACGTTTGCCACGAATGCAGCAAAACGCAATGAAATCGCAATACACTTTGGCCTGCCCGACAGGAGTCGAACCTGTGACCCTCGGCTTAGAAGGCCGATGCTCTATCCAACTGAGCTACGGGCAGACGATGCAACGTAAGTTTTTAAATTAACGCTACTTTTGCTCCGCACTCTTATGGTCGGGGCGGCAGGATTCGAACCTGCGACCCTCTGCTCCCAAAGCAGATGCGCTACCAGACTGCGCTACGCCCCGAAAACGCAAGAGTATAGAGAGTTCTTTTTAGCGGGTCAAATCAGTGTACTCAAAAACGGCCGGCAAGCCACCTCAAAACGGGCTCCGGCAGCTTGGAAAGCAGTTTGCAACAACCGGACATCGGCACGTAACCCCTTAATATCACACCATAATCCAGAGATGCAGGATGCGGAAAATATTTTTCCTCTACCCGCACAATTTCTTTAAAACCACGCTTGTAGTAATACCTTAACTGCGGATCCAGAGGCATTTGATCGGTCGAATTGGTCACTGACCACATGTACTGTTCGATATCCAGGTCGGGCGCGTAGGTGCGAGCTTTTGCAAAACCGGGTACGGGCGAACCCAGGTAGATGCGTTTCCAGCCGGCCTTAATGGCTTTGGGCCAGAAAAACTCAAAAATGGCGTCCCCCGCATCAGGACGCACGCTGGTAAAGCTCAAGCCGAATAAAGCCTCAGAACGTATGTCCACCCATTTGCGCAAATCAGCGCACCGGCTCCATTTTAAGGGGAAGCGCAGGCACTGCTCATCAAAGGGCGTCATGAACAAGGACGCAAGCGCCTGACCAGTTTCCACACAAAATGCACCGATCGACAACCGGGGCATCAACTCAATACGCTCACACAGCAATTCACGGCTGGCGGCCTGCTCTGTCGACCATTTTTTTTGTTCCAACAACAGCAAGGCATCGGTATCGCGAAGCGTCAAATACCGAACATCAATTAATCGACTGCGACACATCACTTCAAATGACCGAAGGTGGCTGACGGCACGAAGTATCGGTCCATTGAATGACAATTCCGTTACATCTTGTGTGGAAATCCACAGAACGGACCTATTGACCGAAGACTCAACAAAACGTCATCAAAGCTCTGTAGCGTCATTTGCCTTTGCCGACCCACACGGGCCAACCGACCATGCACCAAGACCTCACACGCCCCCTGATGCCTTCTGAGACAGTACCAACCACGCCCTACTGGAACCTCCAAGAACCCGCGCATACCCATTACCTCAATGCCTTGTCCTTGCTGTTGCCGGGTGCCGAGCAATTTATGATGAACACCTGCCAGGATGTGCTGGGGAAACCCGAATGGCGTGAGCGACTCAGTGAGCCACTGATCCGGTCCATTGAACAGTTCATGCTTGAGGAGCAGGCTCATCAACACGCCCACACACGCTACAACCAGCGTCTGTTGCAAACAGGTTATACCTTGTCAGAACAACAGAGCCGTTTGCAGGACATATTTGAGGAATTGGCAGGACTGCCGCTGATTCAGCGAGTTTGCCTGATGAACGGGTTTGAACATATCACGGCCCGTCTCGCAAAACATGTCATCGACCGGCCGCGGCTATTGACTAGGCAGGCCAGCCCACAAAGCCAGTTGTGGCATTGGCACTGCCAGGAGGAGATCGCCCATCAACCAGTGGTGACCCGTCTGGTGAGTGCCTTGAAAATCCCGTCCTGGCGATTGACAGGCTGGACGCTGTTGTCATGTGTGTGGCTTTACTCGGATATGCGCAGCCTCGTCGGCGTGCTACGCCGGCAAGACATGGCGCAAGGCAGACTGACTCACATGCGCTGGTTGCAATCGACCACACGGCTGGTGTGGGCGATGCTTCGTTGATCCAAGAAAGATTGCCTAGACCGTCATCGCTGCCTGCAGGCGGTCTGCACAGGCTTGTGCCAAATCCAAGGTGGGCGCTTCAACCATAATTCGCAGCAAGGGCTCGGTACCGGACGGACGAATGAGAACACGCCCCCTCCCCTTGAGCTCCTGCTGGACAAGCTCGGTACAAGCATTGAGCGAACGATCCTGTTTCCAGTCGTAGCCGGCTGGAACGCGGATATTATTGAGCACCTGGGGAAACAATTGCAGCGGCGCACACAACTGCGGCAAGTCCTGACCCGACGAACGCATGGCCAACAAGATCTGCAACGCGCTTACGATACCATCGCCCGTTGAATGCTGATCCAGGCACAACAGGTGACCGCTGCCTTCACCGCCGAGCATCCATCCATGCTCTTTAAGTTGCTCAAAGACATAGCGGTCTCCGACTTTGGCACGAACAAACCCAATCCCCTTGCTCTCAAACGCCAGCTCAAGCGCCATATTGCTCATCAAGGTGCCTACAACGCCCGGCACAGGCGCCACCGCATGTCGCTGCATAGCCATGACATACAGCAGCTCATCGCCACCGTAGACACGCCCTGTGCGGTCTACTACGATCAGTCGATCGGCGTCTCCGTCCAGTGCAAAACCAATATCCGCCTTGTGCTCCAACACAGCCCGTTGCAAGGTTTCAGGGTGCGTGGCCCCTACTCCCTTGTTGATATTAAAGCCGTCAGGCGCATCGGCGATCACAACCACCTCTGCCCCCAACTCCCGAAATACATTGCCCGCAATATGATACGCGGCGCCATTGGCGCAATCGACGACCAGTTTTAACCCTTTTAAATCCAGCTGTGGACGGGCGGTGCCTTTACAAAACTCGATGTAACGGCCAGCGGCATCGTTGATCCGTTTGACCTTGCCCAATGACTCGGAGGCAACACACACCATCGGCTGATCCAGGGCGTCCTCGATTTCCAGCTCCCAGGAGTCAGGCAGCTTGGTACCTTGTGCGGAAAAGAACTTGATCCCGTTGTCATGAAACGGGTTGTGCGAAGCGCTGATGACAACACCGGCCGATAAATGAAAAGTCCGGGTCAGATAAGCAATCGCTGGCGTGGGCATGGGACCGGCCAACATGACGTTAACACCCGCCGCGGTTAGACCTGCCTCAAGCGCTGACTCGAGCATATATCCGCTGACACGGGTATCTTTTCCGATCAGGACCGTCGGTTTGCTGTTGATACCGTGACGGGCCAGAACCTGGCCCGCTGCATTACCTAAGCGCATTACGAATTCGGGGGTGATGGGATTTGTACCCACACGTCCACGCACTCCGTCGGTTCCAAAGTAGCGTCTTGTCATGATTTTAATTGTCTATCAAAAAGCGGATTAACCCCATTGTATCGAATCACGCTGACAAAGCACCCCATACCTTGAAGGCGTCAGCGGTAGCTTTTACATCGTGAACCCTGACCACTCTGGCTCCCTGACCGGCTGCATACAGGGCTGCTGCAAGCGATCCGAACACCCGCTCAGACGGTAAGGAACGTCCGGTCAGTTGACCAATCATTGATTTGCGGGACACCCCAATCAGCACACCGGCCGCCATGGGGGCAAAACGACGGGTTGCCTTGATCAGAGCCAGATTGTGTTCGAGTGTTTTGCCAAATCCAAAGCCCGGGTCAACCAGCACCCGTCGCGGGTCCACACCCAAGGCCCCCAGCGTCTCCAGACGCGCCTGCAAAAAATGTTGCACCTCCTCGCATACATCGCTGTACACAGGTGCCTGCTGCATCATTCTGGGCTCACCTTGCATGTGCATGACCACAGCCCCCAGCGTTGGATAGTCGACCAGTACCTGCGCTGCGCCCGCTGCCTGAAAGCCATACACGTCATTCAGGATATCAACACCCAGAGCAGCCGCCTGGCGCATCACCTCAGGCTTCATGGTGTCCACTGAAATGGGCACGCCCCATGTCACGAGCTCGGTCAAAACGGGTGCCAGACGCGCCCATTCCTCCTGGGCAGACACACCCAGCGACCCCGGACGGGTAGACTCCGCACCAATATCCAGAAGGTCAGCCCCTTCGTCGATCAACAGTTGGGCATGTGCAATGGCCGCTCGACTGTCGAGATAAAGCCCTGCGTCAGAAAAAGAATCCGGGGTGGTGTTGACGATCCCCATGATCAAGGGGCGACAGGCAGGTCGTTCAGACAACTGAAATCGACCTGCCATCCAGGGGGATACAGACGGCAGGAGAGACAAGAGTGGATTAGGCCGCCGGTGCAGCTGCGTTGTTGTTGGGAGCTACGCCACCGGGTGGGTTCGAGTTGTTACCCGAATTGAGCGGGGTCATGCCTGACTTGGGCTGACGCGGCGCCCGATCATTCATGATGTCATCGATCTGATCAGCATCGATGGTTTCCCACTCGAGCAGCGTTTTGGCCATCACATGAACCCTGTCACGGTTTTCATCCAGAATTTTGCGGGCCACTTCGTATTGCTGATCAATGATTTTACGAATTTCGAAGTCCACTTTCTGCATGGTTGACTCAGACATGTGGGTCGTTTTGGTCACCGAGCGCCCCAAAAACACTTCGCCCTCGTTCTCAGCATATACAACCGGACCCAATGCTTCGGTCATGCCGTAGCGAGTAACCATATCGCGGGCAATCGCCGTAGCACGCTCAAAATCATTGGAGGCACCCGTCGTCATTTGGCCCATAAACAGCTCTTCGGCAATACGACCGCCAAACAGAACCGCGATCGTATCAAGCATCCGCAGTTTGTCCATGCTGTAACGATCGCCCTCTGGCAACTGCATGGTTACACCCAAGGCACGTCCACGCGGAATGATGGTGACCTTGTGCACAGGATCAGTTCTTGGCAGCATGCGGGCAACAATCGCGTGACCTGATTCGTGGTACGCCGTATTCCGTCGCTCTTCTTCAGGCATCACGATGGAACGGCGCTCCGCACCCATGATGATTTTATCTTTGGCTTTTTCAAAGTCGATCATTTCGACAATGCGACCACCGCGACGTGCCGCGAATAAAGCAGCTTCGTTCACCAGGTTAGCCAGATCAGCTCCCGAAAAACCGGGGCAACCGCGGGCCAGGATGGACGGATCCACATCCGGAGAAATAGGTACCTTGCGCATGTGAACTTTAAGGATCTGCTCACGGCCACGAATATCAGGCAGACTGACCACCACTTGACGGTCAAAACGGCCAGGACGCAGCAGAGCCGGATCGAGCACATCGGGACGGTTGGTAGCGGCAATCACAATAATGCCCTGGTTGGTCTCAAAACCGTCCATCTCCACCAGCATCTGGTTCAGGGTTTGCTCTCGTTCGTCGTTACCGCCGCCCAAACCTGCGCCGCGTTGACGACCTACTGCATCAATTTCGTCGATGAAGATAATGCAAGGAGCCTGCTTTTTAGCCTGCTCAAACATGTCGCGCACACGGGCAGCGCCGACACCTACAAACATCTCAACAAAATCCGAACCGGAAATCGAGAAAAAAGGCACCTTGGCTTCACCGGCGATCGCTTTGGCCAGCAGGGTTTTACCGGTGCCCGGGCTGCCGACCATCAATACACCACGGGGAATACGGCCGCCCAGTTTCTGGAAACGGGTTGGATCCTTAAGGAAGTCAACCAGCTCTTGTACGTCTTCCTTCGCCTCATCGCACCCTGCCACGTCTGCAAACGTAACAGGATTGGTGGACTCGTCCAGCAGGCGCGCTCGAGATTTGCCAAAGGAGAATGCTCCACCCTTGCCACCGCCTTGCATTTGACGCATGAAAAACACCCACACACCAATCAGGAGCAACATCGGGAACCAGGAGACAAACAGGCTCATGAGCAATGAAGGCTCTTCCTCAGGCTTGGCACGAACCTGCACACCATACTTCATCAGATCATTGACCATCCAGATATCACCTGGGCTGTAGGCGACGATTTCTCGATCTTCAGTGGTGCGGCCACGCAAGGTGCGGCCATCAATTGACACACTTTTGATTGTGCCGTTTTTGGCCTCATCCATGAACTGCGAATAAGACAACTCGCTTCCGCGGGACTGACGCGCATCAAACTGTTTAAAAACAGTGAATAACACCAGTGCTATGACCAGCCAGATGGCTGCTTTAGAAAACATATTGTTCAACGCCGTGCCTCCTTGACGTTGAGGGGAAGTACCCTCAACCAACCCATAGATTGGGTCGAAAAACCTATTTTAAACCCCTAATTGCAAACTTCACCATTGATTCGTTTCATCGGGGCAATAGGCACCCCTACTCTACCCCCCATACAACCCGCTGTGAACCATGAACACGGGGGAGGTGCGCCTTTATTTCAGTCCTTTGGCAATCAAAAAAGTTTCCGAAGATTTATCTCTGGACGCTTTGGGTTTGCGCGGCGCGACCATTTTGAAGTGCATTTTCAATAGATGGACGATTTGGCTGTAATTGCTGCCATGAAAGCTTTTGATGAGCATAGCACCTTCTTTTTTCAGATGCGCCATGGCAAATTCGACAGACAGCTCGGCCAGGTGGGACATGCGTGCCGCATCGGCAATCTCGACTCCACTCAAATTCGGTGCCATATCCGATACAATCAGGTCGACTTTCTCTCCGCCAACGAGCTCTTCTAGTTGTTTTAAAACACTTTCTTCACGAAAATCGCCCTGGATAAACTCCACACCGGCGATTGGCTCCATGGGCAGCATATCCAGTGCTATGATCTTGCCTCTGATCTGACCACCGGGGCCCACCAAGGCTTGCCTGAGGTATTGTGACCAACTGCCAGGGGCTGACCCCAGGTCGACTACCCGGATCCCAGGACGAATGAGTTTGTCCTGATCGGCAATTTCCTTGAGCTTATATGCTGCCCGCGAGCGAAAGCCCTCCTTTTGCGCCATTTTGACGTAAGGATCGGTCAGATGATCGTGTAACCACGCTTTATTAAATTTGTTCTTGGCCATCGTTACCCGGATGGTTAAAGTGAAAAGAGACTATGACGCAACACGCTTTGGTACTAACACCAGCCCAGCGAAAAACGCTAAAGGCGCTGGCCCATTCCCTGAACCCTGTTGTCATGATCGGCGACAAGGGATTGACCCCTGCTGTAATTAAAGAAATTGACCAGAGCCTGGAGGCTCATCAACTGATCAAAGTCCGTGTTTTGGGTGATGACCGTGAAATGCGCCTGGCACTGATCGAGGAGATCACCGAACATACACTGGCCAGCCCGGTACAACACATCGGCAAACTGCTGGTATTTTATCGGCACAATCCGAACAAACAGAATCTGTTGCCCAGCGGTAAAGCTGCAGCGACCAAAGCCAAACCTGGCTCGGACGCTAAGACGGCTGAACGCCCCAGACGAAGCGCTTCCAGCCCCACCAAAGGCCGAGCAACATCTGAACAGCAAACACCACGCTCGAGACCGCGTGCAGACGCCCGAACTGAATCCTCAGAGCGGCCTGCCCGGCCTCGTCGGCGTTCTGCATAAGCGTCCTCAACGCGTTCATGTGCGGCTGCAGGCCAAAAAGGCCTATAGCTGCCAGTACCACCACCGATATCAAGGCTACGATCGTCCAGCGGCTGTGGCTAAACTGATTCAATGTAGACAGCCCCCACAACACACCCGGGACGATCAGACTCATCCAAGCAAATACAAAAAACAGCCGACCTGCAACAATGCCAGCCTCATGGCGAGGCAACCACTTAAACAAGGCGGGAGCGATCAGCAAGGCCATCACCCACAAACCGCCTAGCCAGATGGCCCAGATAAACAACTCTGCAGCGTTAAATGCTTTGGTGCGCATAGACTGCCCTCTGAGCAATTGGATCAGATGTAACGAACATCCAGGATTTCGTACTCACGCACGCCACCAGGCGCCTGCACTTCAGCCACATCACCCACATGCTTGCCAATCAAGGCCCGGGCAATCGGACTGGAGATGGACACCAGCCCAAGTTTGATGTCGGCCTCATCGTCACCAACAATCTGGTAGGTGACTTTATCGCCAGAGGACAGGTCTTCCAGATCGAGGGTAGCGGCAAACACCACACGCCCATCCGCATCGAGGGTTTTAGGGTCAATAATCTGGGCGTTGGAGAGCTTGGCCTCCACCTCCATGATCCGGCCTTCAATAAAGCCTTGACGTTCCTTGGCCGCGTCGTATTCGGCGTTTTCGGACAAATCGCCTTGCGCGCGAGCTTCGGAAATCGCATTGATTACTGCGGGGCGATCCACTGACTTTAAGCGTTGCAGTTCAGTTTTGAGCTTTTCTGCCCCATTGACCGTTAAAGGTACTGTACTCATTGTTTTAACTTCTTATGTTCAAGGTCGGTTCAAGCGATGGTTTTGAGGGACTTGTGCAATCCCTGAACATCATAGACTTCCAAACCGCTCAAATGTTTCATGCCTTCTACAGCAGCACGCGCGCCTGCGATCGTGGTGTAGTAAGTCACACGGGAGCTTAGGGCTGTGGTTCGAATATAACGCGAGTCCGTAATGGCATTGCGCTTTTCTTCGACGGTGTTGACCACCAGGGCAATTTCACCGTTTTTGAGCATATCCACAATATTGGGACGACCCTCGGTGACTTTATTGACCACTTTGACCGGAATTCCCGCCTCGGTAATGGACTGAGCGGTACCGCGTGTGGCTACCAGTTCGAATCCCAACTCATGTAAACCACGGGCAACTTCAACGGCACGGGCTTTGTCCTGATTTTTGACGCTGATAAAGGCCGTGCCCGACTCAGGCAAACGAACGCTGGCTGCCATTTGCGATTTGACAAAAGCCTCGCCAAAGGTGCGGCCTACGCCCATCACCTCGCCGGTGGACTTCATTTCCGGTCCCAGAATCGTATCAACACCAGGGAACTTGACGAAGGGAAACACCGCTTCTTTGACAGAGAAATACGGAGGGACCACTTCGGCCATGATGCCTTGTTCGTCCAGCGAAATGCCGGCCATGCAGCGTGCAGCCACCTTGGCCAGCTGTATACCCGTCGCCTTGGAGACATACGGTACGGTGCGTGAGGCGCGAGGATTGACCTCCAATACAAACACATTGCCCTGCTGAATGGCGAACTGGACATTCATCAGACCAATCACGTTCAGCGCTTTGGCCATCTGAGCGGTTTGTCGCTTGAGCTCATCGACCATGTCTTCAGACAATGAGTAGGGAGGCAGACAGCACGCAGAATCACCTGAGTGAACACCAGCCTGCTCAATGTGCTCCATCACGCCACCGATCACAACGCGTTTACCGTCGGACAGGCAGTCCACATCGACCTCAATCGCGTCGTTCAGGAAGCGGTCGAGCAATACCGGAGAATCGTTGGAGACTTTGACGGCCTCGCGCATGTAGCGTTCGAGATCTTTTTGCTCGTGTACGATTTCCATGGCGCGGCCACCGAGCACGTAGCTGGGGCGAACCACCAGCGGGTAACCGATATCCTGCGCATGGGCCAGTGCTTCGGCTTCGGTGCGGGCGGTGCGGTTAGGCGGCTGGCGCAAATCGAGCTTGACCAACAGTTTTTGAAAACGCTCGCGGTCTTCTGCGATGTCGATGCTTTCAGGACTGGTACCGATGATCGGGACACCATTGGCTTCAAGCGCCTTGGCAAGCTTCAAGGGGGTTTGACCGCCGTATTGCACAATCACGCCAATCGGCTTTTCAAGGTCAACAATCTCCAGAACGTCTTCGAGCGTCACAGGCTCAAAATACAGGCGATCCGAGGTGTCGTAGTCTGTAGAAACCGTTTCAGGGTTGCAGTTGACCATGATGGTCTCAAACCCGTCCTCGCGCAGGGCCATGGCCGCGTGTACGCAGCAGTAATCGAACTCGATACCCTGTCCGATACGGTTGGGGCCACCACCCAGCACAATGACTTTCTTTTTATCCGAAGGACGCGCTTCGCACTCGTCCTCGTAGGTGGAGTACATGTACGCCGTATGGGTTGCAAATTCAGCCGCACAGGTGTCAACACGCTTGTAGACAGGACGAACATTGAACTGATGCCGGATCTTGCGGATTTCAGCTTCAGCGGTATCAAGCAGGTAGGCCAGACGACGGTCCGAGAAACCCTTGCGCTTGAGCAAATGCATCATGTCGCGGGTCAAATCGCCGGGCGTCTTTTTCTCCAGCTCCAGCTCAATATCAACAATCTCTTTGATTTGAGACAAAAACCATGGGTCGATGTGGGTCAGCGCATGCACTTCCTTCAGGCTAAAGCCCTGGGCAAATGCATCACCCACATACCAAATGCGGTCCGGACCAGGCTCACCCAGCTCTTTTTCAATGGTTTCGCGGTCAGTGGTTTTCTGATTTAAGCCATCAACGCCCACTTCAAGGCCGCGCAAGGCTTTCTGGAAGCTTTCCTGGAAAGTGCGGCCCATGGCCATCACTTCACCCACGGACTTCATCTGGGTGGTCAACCGGTTGTCGGCCTGAGGGAATTTCTCGAAGGCAAACCGCGGAATCTTGGTGACAACGTAGTCGATTGTCGGCTCAAAGGAGGCAGGGGTTGCTCCGCCGGTGATGTCGTTACGCAACTCATCCAGGGTGTACCCCACGGCCAGCTTGGCTGCAATTTTGGCAATCGGAAAGCCGGTGGCTTTGGAGGCCAGCGCCGATGAACGCGATACGCGCGGATTCATCTCAATCACAATCATGCGGCCAGTCTGTGGATTGACGGAGAACTGCACGTTGGATCCGCCGGTGTCCACACCGATTTCGCGCAGAATCGCAATCGACGCATTACGCATCAACTGGTACTCACGGTCGGTCAGGGTTTGGGCAGGCGCCACGGTGATGGAGTCACCGGTGTGGATACCCATGGGGTCCAGGTTTTCGATGGAACAGACAATAATGCAATTGTCCTTGTGGTCGCGCACCACTTCCATTTCGTATTCTTTCCAGCCAATCAGACTTTCTTCGATCAGAAGTTCATTGGTTGGTGATGCCTCAATGCCGCGACGGCAGATGGTTTCAAACTCTTCTGCGTTGTAAGCAATGCCACCGCCTGTTCCACCCAGGGTGAAACTGGGGCGAATCACCATCGGAAAACCATTGGAGCCGGTGTCCAATGCGATGCGCTTTTGAACTGCCAGCGCCTCTTCCATGGTGTGAGCCACGCCCGATTTGGCGGACTCAAGGCCAATGGAAGTCATGGCGTCTTTGAATTTTTGACGGTCTTCGGCTTTTTCGATGGCGTGCTCATTGGCGCCAATCATCTCTACGCCGTATTTGTCCAGCACGCCATTGCGATGCAGATCCAGGGCACAGTTCAGCGCCGTTTGACCCCCCATCGTTGGCAATAGGGCATCAGGGCGCTCTTTTTCGATGATGCGCTCAACGACCTGCCAGGTGATCGGCTCAATGTAGGTGACATCGGCGGTTTCCGGGTCGGTCATGATGGTGGCCGGATTGCTGTTGATCAGAATGACTTTGTAGCCCTCCTCGCGCAAAGCCTTGCAAGCCTGCACGCCAGAGTAATCAAACTCGCAGGCCTGCCCGATGATGATGGGCCCCGCTCCAATTT
>DAITMV010000077.1:0-13017 GCA_036834985.1 Burkholderiaceae bacterium
TGGATACCCAAGGTAAACCCGGCGGCTTCTGGACACCCGCCACCTTACTCGGCGACGCACTGCTCAAGCGCCTGACCGAACACAGCGGATTGACCTTCTCAGTTGTTGAATAATCAGGCCCGGGCCATCTGAGCCTGACAGCGTGTGTGCAAGTAGTTGGTGAGCACGCCGAACATGGCAAACTGCGGATTCGTGGTTTGCCCATGGAAAAACCGATACCAGATTTGCTGCACAATCACGGCCAAACGAAACAACCCGAACACCAGATAAAAATCAAAGTTTTTAATGGTGATTCCGGTCTTTTCGGTGTAATAGTCAATCACCTCTTGCCGGGTCAGCATGCCGGGCAAGTGGGTGGGCTGACGACGCATCATTTGAAACGTCTCATCGTCATCGGCCTGCACCCAATAGGCCAGTGAATTACCCAAGTCCATCAAGGGATCACCCAACGTCGACATTTCCCAATCCAGGACACCAATGACTTCAAGCGGGTTGTTCGGGTTCAGCACTACATTGTCAAACCGAAAATCGTTGTGGATCAGGCAAGTGGTGTAATCGTTGGCAGGTTTGTTGGATTGCAGCCATGCCATGACATCCTCAAAATCAACCACATCCTCGGTACGTGCCTGACGATAGCGGCCTATCCAGCCCTCCACCTGACGATCCACATACCCCGCGCCCTTGGCAATGTTCTGTAAACCGGCCGATTGATAATCCACCGTGTGCAAGGCGATCAGGGTATCAATCACATTGATACACAGCCTGCGTGTGTCGGCCTCGGACAAGACCAGACCTTTGGGTAAATTCTGCCGGGGAATGATGCCGACAATACGCTCCATGACGTAAAAGTCAGCGTCCATCACCGACGGGTCATCACAGCATGCAAGCACCTGCGGCACATACGGATACACCTCGCGCAAGGCACTCATGATGCGGGCCTCACGCACCATGTCGTGAGCAGACTTGGCCTTGTGGCCAAAGGGGGGGCGACGCAATATCAGCTCACGCTCCGGATAGCGCACGAGGTAAGTCAGATTGGAGGCACCACCTGAAAACTGTTCAACGTCAGGACGCCCGGTGACCCCCGGAATATGGCTCTTGATAAAGGCATCGACCGCCTCAAGAGGCAATTCCTCACCCTCCCGCACAGGCTTGGCTTTATCCAGTAATGCAGCGTGGCTCATACCAGCCCTCCCATGCCCATGCGGGCCATCTGCTTTTTGATTTCGAGTTTGGCGATCAAGCCGCGATGCACTTCGTCAGGACCATCGGCCAATCGCAATACCCGGGCATAGCCGTACAGGGCGGTGAGTGGAAAATCATTGGACAGGCCAGCGCCACCGTGCATCTGCATCGCAGCGTCAATCACCTGCTGGGCCACATTCGGGGCCACCACCTTGATCATGGAAATTTCACTCATAGCCGCCTTGACGCCCACGGTATCCATCATCCAGGCCGCCTTGAGTGTCAACAAGCGCGCTTGCTCAATGGCGATACGCGCGTTGGCGATGATGTCGGCGTTACCACCCAAGCGAGCCAGCGGTTTACCGAATGCAACCCGACTGACAGACCGCTGGCACATCAGTTCGAGCGCGTATTCCGCAGCACCGATCACGCGCATGCAATGGTGGATGCGCCCCGGCCCCAACCGGCCCTGCGCAATTTCAAAACCACGCCCCGGCCCGGCGATAATCGCCGACAAGGGCAGACGTACATTGCTAAAAGTCACTTCGCCATGCCCAAATGGTTCGTCATACACGCCAAATACCGGGAGCATGCGTTCAATCCGGACCCCTGGTGTATCCAACGGCACCAGTACCATCGAATGCTGTCTGTGCTTGTCGGCCGATGGGTCGGTCAAGGCCATAAAAATAAGCACTTTGCAGTTGGGATGCCCAATCCCCGAACTCCACCACTTGCGGCCATTGAGTACGACCTCATCACCTTCTACGGTGGCCGTAGCTTGCATGTTGGTGGCGTCCGACGAGGCCACGTCAGGCTCGGTCATGCAAAAGGCAGACCGTATATCGCCGGCCAGCAAGGGAGCCAGCCACTGGGCCTTTTGTTCGTCGGAGCCGTATTTTTCCAGCACCTCCATATTGCCGGTATCTGGTGCGTTGCAATTGAACACCTCAGGGGCGATCGTCGATCGCCCCATCGCCTCCGCCAACGTGGCGTAATCGGTATTGGACAATCCGGCACCGTGACTGGTGGGTAAAAAGAGATTCCACAAACCCGCCGATCGGGCGCGGGCCTTGAGTGTCTCCATCACCGCTGGCTGACGCCATTGAGCCCAATCGGCGGTGTGGGTCAAGCTCTCGTGATAAGTCTTTTGGGCGGGAAGCACCTCCTCCTGCATGAAGGTTTGAAGTCTCGTCAGATACCCTTGTGCACGCTCTGAAATGGCAAAGTCCATGCCTTTTGTCTCCTGGTGGACGCGTTGATCGTGTGATGCCCTGCAAACGCTTTGTTTTTTTAAATTATAGGCATATTCACGGCCACAGACGCAGGTATTGCACACAGTACGGGTAATGCCGGATTGCTTATTCAATCAATCGATTGATATTATTCAATCATTCGATTGAACTAGATGCATTATGACCCTTCCAACCGCACAGGCCCCGGCCCGGCAAAAGCTCATGGATGCCGCCCTGCAACTCTTTGTCAGTAAAGGGTATGAAGCCGCCTCCACGCGTGATATCGCCGAACTGGCAGGCGTCAATATTTCCTCGATCCGGTATTACTTTGGCGACAAGGCGGGACTGTACCGCGCGGTCTACACCGAGCCGTTAAAAGACATGCCCAAGGCGGACAGCTTTAAAGCGTACGAACAATTACCGCTGGAAGACGCTTTAAAACAACTGTACCGGGATTTTCTGGAACCGCTTAAGCGGGGTGATGTTCTGCGCCACGTCATGCGGCTGCACTTTCGCGAGATGATCGAACCCACCGGCGCCTGGCAACACGAAATTGAAGCTGAAATCAAACCCCAACAGGATATGCTGTGTCGTATGTTGGCGCGCCGGTTTGGCCTGTCCCGCCCTGACATAGAAGTACACAGGCTTGCCTTTTGCCTGATGGGCATGGCGATTCACTTCTATTTGGGGCAAGACGTTGTGGACGCGATTGCACCGGCGATTCTTAAAGACAGCAAAGCGATTGATGTCCTCGCAGATCGTCTGGCCTGTTATGCCGTTGGCATGGTACATGCTGAGGGTTTGCGTCGAGACCAACTGCATCACCCCCGCAAAGGAGCATAAACGATGCGCTATCCATCTACGGCCACACCACGCTTGCTGACCATCAGCTTGGTGCTGGCTGTCAGCGGCTGTACATCGTGGGGTGGGCTGTTTGCAACGGTAGGTCCGGTGTACGAACTACCGAAAAAGCTCTTTCCCCTGTCCTGGCAAACCACGCCCAAGCCGTTGGAAACAGTGGGCGATCCGCAGGCACAGCAGCTTGAAGCGTTGTCACAATTTTGGGCACGGTTTAACGACCCAGCCCTGCTGCAATTGATTGAGGCGACGCAGGCGGCCAGCCCGACGATTGCACAGGCACAGGCGCGGATTCAATCTGCTCAGGCGGCATTGGTCGGCGTGCAAGCCGTCGGCGTACCTTCCCTGGACGCCACCTCGAGTTTTAACCGCTCCGCGTTTACGTTCGGCGGGCCAGTTACACGACGCACCCAGACCGATATCGGCTTGCGCAGCAGTTGGGAAATTGACCTCTTTGGCAGCGTGGCCCGGCAAGCTGAATCTGCACAGGCCCGTGCCCAGTCCACCACCCTAGCATGGCACGATGCCCGTATCTCGGTCGCAGCCGATACGGGCTCGACCTATTACAACTACCGGCAATGCGAAGCCCAGTTACGGGTACTGGAACAAGACACCCTCTCGCGTGAGCGCTCGAGCCAATTGACACGTATCGCAGCTCAGGCGGGCTTTCAGTCCGACGCCGCGTTGGCACTGATTGAGGCCAGCACCGCTGATGCCCGGCGCAGCTTGATTCAAACACGAGGGAACTGCGACATCCAGATCAAAGCCTTGGTGGCCTTAAGTGGTCTTGAGGAACCCCAACTGAAGGCGCTGCTTGGATCGGACGCTCACCTGACAGCCGACCTGCCAGACCCCCCTCCCCTTGCGTTGAACACCCTGCCGGCCCAACTGTTAATGAAACGCCCGGACCTGGCAGCTGCTGAACGCGATCTGGCTGCCGCCAGCGCCGATATCGGTGCACAAGAGGCGAACCGTTACCCCCGGTTGAGCCTGAACGGCAACATCAACCCAACGCGTATTGCGATTGAAGGGGGCGAGCCTGCCAGCGTTCGCACGTGGTCAATCGGTCCTTCGCTGGTCCTCCCTTTATTTGATCGTGGAAGAACGGCGGCCAATATTGAATCGGCCAAAGCCCAGTATGCCAGCAGCGAGTCTGTGTTCCGGAGCAAGGCGCGTCAGGCGGTGCGCGAAGTAGAGGAGGCACTGGTGCGGGTCAACAGCGCCGAGCAACAGGCCCTGCACATCGCAAACGCCCGGGTAGCCTATGAGAAAAGCCATGTGTATGAACAGCAAAAAAAGGCCGTCGGCTTGTCCAGCGAACTGGATGTAGAGCAGTCCAGACGGCTGCTGCTGGCGGCTCAACAAACCATTCTTCAGAACCGTCTTGAGCGTATTGCAGCGCGCATCGCCCTGTATCGCGCGTTGGGCGGTGACTGGCAAGCCCCTTCGCCACAGGCAGGCCCGAACAACAACAGGATTTCATCATGAAGCGAAGCACTCAATTGATTATCGCCGGCGTCGTCATCGCCAGCGCAGGCCTTGCGCTGAGCGTTCGCCATCTGGCCGCTCAAAGCACCCCAAACCCTGCCAACAGCAAAACGCCCAAGATCGTACTGAGCGTGTCGCTGATCAGCCTGACTGAAAAAAAGCTGCCGACCCGCCTGGCAGCCAACGGATCGATCGCGGCCTGGCAAGAGGCCATCATCGGGTCAGAGCTTAATGGCATCCGACTCAAAGACATTCACGCACAAGTGGGTGACTATGTCCGCAAGGGACACGTATTGGCCAGCTTCGCACGAGACACCCTGGACGCCGATCTGGCTCAGGCCAAAGCGGCTCTGGCCGAAGCACAAGCCAATTACCTGGACGCCAAATCCAACGCAGATCGGGTGCGTGCCTTGCCGGATAAAGGCGCTGTGAGTGCTCAACAGGCTGAACAACTGCTCACGCAGGAGAAATCCGCACAGGCCCGGGTGCAATCGGCCACCGCTGCGCTTGATCAACAAGCCCTTCGCATGCGGTTTTCTCAAGTCACAGCCCCTGACGATGGCATTATCAGCAGCCGCACAGCGACAGTCGGTGCGGTCGCACAGCAAGGTCAGGAGCTGTTTAAACTGATCCGTCAAAACCGGCTTGAATGGCGCGCCGAAGTCACCGGACAAGACCTGCCCACCATCAAACCCGACACGCCTGTCAGCATTGAGTTGGAGGCGGGCCAGCGGTTAAATGGCAAGGTACGGGTTGTCTCGCCCACCATAGACCCGCAATCGCGCAACGCGCTGGTGTATGTTGATTTGCCGAAAGCCCTGGAGCAGGGCTTGCGTCCAGGTCTGTTTGCAAAGGGTTATTTTGAACTGGGCCAGCGGGCCACACCGGTCATTCCTCAAGATGCGATTGCACTGCGCGATGGCTTGTCCTACGTCTTTGTAATTGCCTCAAACCGGCAGGGACAGACTGCCGCGGTCAAACAAATCAAGATTCAGACCGGGCGGCGCATTGGTAATGATGTAGAAGTGATCAGCGGTCTGACAGCCACAGATCAATTGGTGGCCAGTGGCGTGTCGTTTCTGAATGAAGGTGATCACGTCAAAATTATCGACGCTGGATCCAGACCATGAATATCTCGACCTGGTGTATTCGCAATCCCATCCCTGCCGTGATGTTCTTTTTCATGCTCACGGTGGTTGGTATCTTCAGTTTTAAAACCATGAAGGTACAAAACTTTCCGGATCTGGATTTACCCACGGTCACGGTGACCGCCTCGCTGCCGGGCGCATCGCCCAGTCAGCTTGAAAGCGATGTTGCCCGCAAAATTGAAAACTCGATTGCCACCTTGCAAGGCCTCAAGCACATCACCACCAAGATTCAGGACGGTGTGGTGAACCTGATCGTGGAGTTTCGGCTTGAAAAGTCCACACAAGAAGCAGTTGATGATGTGCGCTCGGCAGTCACCAAAATTCGATCGGACTTACCCGGCGATTTGCGTGACCCGGTTATCAATAAACTGGAAATCGCAGGCGCTCCCATCCTGGCATTTACCATCCGATCCGAAACGCTTGATGAGGAGGGATTGTCATGGTTTGTGGACGACACCATCACCAAAAAGCTGCTGTCCGTCAAAGGGGTAGGCTCGGTGAGCCGGGTCGGCGGCGTCAACCGTGAAGTCAGCATTGCACTGGATCCGCTCAAGCTGCAGTCATTGGGTACCAGCGCAGCCTATATCTCGCGCCAACTCAAACAGGTTCAGGTGGAAAGTGCCGGCGGTAGAACTGATTTGGGGCTGGGCGAACAACCGGTTCGTACGCTGGCCACCGTGCAATCGGCGCAAGCCCTCGGACAAATCAACCTGACCTTGCAAGATGGCAGAACCATCAAACTGAACCAGATTGCCACAGTCAGTGACTCATTTGCAGAGCCGCGATCTGCCGCTTATCTGGATGGCAAGCCTGTGGTTGGATTTGAAGTGGTTCGCAGCAAGGGGGCCAGCGAACTGGAGGTCGGTCAGGGGGTATCAGTGGTGCTGGACAGTATCCGGGAACAACGACCCGATCTGGCCATCACCGAAGCCTTTAACTTTGTGATCCCCGTCGAACAGGAGTTTCACAGCTCCATCTCGATGCTGCTTGAAGGTGCGCTGCTGGCGGTGATTGTGGTGTGGCTGTTTCTACGCGACTGGCGCGCTACTTTTGTATCCGCGGTGGCCTTGCCTCTATCAGCCATTCCAACGTTTATCGGCATGCAGTATTTTGGGTTTACCCTGAACGTTGTATCGCTGCTGGCCTTGTCACTGGTGATCGGCATTCTGGTGGACGATGCAATCGTCGAGGTTGAGAACATTGTTCGTCACTTAAAGATGGGTAAAACACCCATACAGGCCGCCGAGGAAGCGGCCGATGAAATCGGACTGGCCGTGATTGCCACCACCTTTACGCTGATCGCCGTCTTTTTGCCCACGGCGTTTATGAGTGGCATTCCGGGCAAATTTTTTAAACAGTTTGGATGGACAGCCGCACTGGCCGTCTTTGCCTCGTTGGTAGTCGCCCGGATGTTAACCCCGATGATGTCGGCCTACATGCTGAAGGTCACTGACAAGCATCGCGCCCATCAAACGGACTCAGCCGTGATGACACGCTATCTGCAGACCGTACGCTGGTGTTTGCATCACCGCTGGTTAACAGCCATCGGTGCAGGTTTGTTTTTCTTTGCCTCGGTCAGTCTTATCCCACTGTTACCCACAGGGTTTATTCCAGCTGATGATCTGTCACAAACCCAGGTCTATCTGGAATTACAACCGGGCTCCACCCTGGAACAAACCAAAGCCAAAGCAGAACAGGCGCGGCAACTGATCAGCACGGTACCTTATGTCCGCAGCGTGTATACCACCATCGGCGCGGGTTCAGCTGGCGCAGATCCGTTTGCAATCAATGGCAACAGTGAAGTACGCAAAGCCACCCTCACGGTGCTGCTGGAACCGAAAAACAAACGCCCGCAACGCAAGCAACCCATTGAACAAAGCATGCGGCAAGTGCTCTCGGAACTGACCGGTGTACGTTTTAAGGTCGGGCTCGGTGGCTCGGGAGAAAAGTATATTTTGGTCCTGTCCGGCGACGACCCCAAGGCGCTCACCACCGCCGCCAATACACTGGACAAACAACTCAGAACCATCCCGGACATCGGCAACATTGCCTCCAGTGCAGCGTTGATACGCCCTGAAATCATCGTTAAACCTGACTTTGCCAGGGCAGCCGACCTGGGCGTTACCACCAGCAGCATCGGTGAAACCCTGCGTATTGCCACGGTGGGTGACTACGACGCGGCACTGCCCAAATTGAATTTGTCTCAGCGGCAAATCCCGATTGTGGTCAAACTGCAGAGCGATGCCCGCAAGGATCTGGATGTGATTGAACAATTGCCAGTCCCCTCAAGCAAATCAGGCATTGGCTTTGTGCGTTTAAATCAGGTCGCTGATGTCAGCATTTCAACGGGCCCTGCCGTGATTGATCGCTATGATCGCTCCCGCAACATCAACTTTGAAATCGAACTATCCGGCGCCCCACTGGGTGAAGTCACACAGGCAGTCAGCAACTTGCCGGTGGTCAAGAATTTACCGCCGGGTGTGCGCCGTACCGAGGTGGGTGATGCCGAAGTGATGGACGAACTGTTTGCCAGTTTCGGCTTAGCCATGCTGACCGGAGTCATGTGTATTTTTATCGTGCTGATTTTGCTCTTTAAGGATTTTTTGCAACCTGTGACCATTCTGGCCGCCTTGCCGCTGTCACTGGGCGGTGCATTTGTAGGCTTGCTGATCACCGGGAAAAGCTTCTCCATGCCATCCCTGATCGGTTTGATCATGTTGATGGGCATTGCCACCAAGAACTCCATTCTCTTGGTCGAATATGCCATCGTCGCCCAGCGCGACCAGGGATTAAGCCGTTTTGATGCATTGGTGGACGCCTGTCACAAGCGAGCCCAGCCGATTGTCATGACCACCATCGCAATGGCAGCGGGCATGCTACCGATCGCGGTGAACTTCGGAACGGCCGATCAAAGTTTCAGAAGCCCGATGGCCATTGCAGTGATCGGCGGTTTGATGACATCCACCTTCTTAAGTTTGTTGGTGATACCGGTGGTCTATACATTTATTGATGACATCTCTAGCTGGGCGGTTAAACGATTACGGCAACGTGTCTAACCATACACACAAACCTTGGGCGTTAAGCTCAAGGTCCATCGCCCATATGTCCAGGATCTGTGCTTTCGGCAGTTCGCAGCCATGCGCCCTTAGCGCCTTGAGCAGATAGGCTGACATACTGTCCTTGATGCGCTGGTGACGCGTTGGTTTGTCGTTATTTTCTCGCAAGGCCATGTCCACCACCGCATCCAGATGGATCAGCAGGGTTTGGCCCAGCGCCTGGGGGTTTTTCACCTCGCTGTAATGTGTCAAATACATCGCCTGGGGGTTAAAGCCCAGCAGGCGTTCAATCGATTGACGCATGGCCTGCGGATCAAACTGGGTGGGAGTTGTGGTGGGGAAAATAAATGCCCGCCCGTCTACATCCATCTCGCGATAGGATAGTCCGAACATGTCACCGGTAAAAATGGACGATGTTTTTTCATCCACGATACAGATGTGATGCTTGGCATGCCCGGGGGTATCGATACACAACAATCGGCGCCCTGCCAGCGAAACGACCCAACCGTCCGTTGCCTCGATGATTCGATCCGGATCAATCGGCAAAATGTCGCCATACACACGCTGAACGTACTCTGGGCCATACACGGCCGTGACGCCCTCAACCAATTTCGCAGGCTGGGCCATGTGACGCGCACCGCGAGGGTGGACCACCAACCGAGCGTTCTTGAACGCCTGCATCATGGTACCGGCACCGCCCGCATGATCCAGATGGATGTGAGTCAGGATAATGTAGTCGACCGAATCCGCATTTAAACCCAGTTGCGACAGTGCCTCCAAGGTATTGTGCAGCGAATCGTTGCTGCCGGTGTCAATCAATGCGACACGGCCCTGTTCAACCACCAGGTGAATAGCCGCCAGAATCGGACGGACGTAACCTGCGTCAAATGCCACGATACCGTTGTTGTAATGTCTAAAATCAAATGCGCCCATCAATGTCCCTACCTGTTCAATTTTTAATGATTTTTAAACCGTCGATTCACCCAATGTGTGAAACGTGTTAACTATATTTAATTTAACAATTGTTTGTTTGAATGTGTGCCGGCTGGTCAATGACAATCACTTCATCACCCGTAACCGTCAACGACAGGACTGGTAATCATGACCCACTTTGAACGTCTCGAATTAAAAGCTCAAGCTGGCGACAGTTTCAGTCAATTGCAACTGGCGTGTCATTACTTTGAGAAGAGTAAAACAGATTTGACCGCGATGGAATTGGCCAAGTTTTACTTTACGCTGGCAGCCCATAACGGCGAAGCTGAAGCACAGTTCCAACTGGCTCAAATCCTTGCACAACATAGCGAGCAAAAAAACCTCTTTAAGGCTCGCTGGTGGTTTGAAAAGGCAGCGGCCCAAAATCATCCGCTGGCCCGCCAGTCAGTCCGAGAAAAGATGCCCCAGCTTTGCGCGCTTGGTGCTTAGGTACTTGCGATTGTGGGTATTGTGGCCCGCCACGATGTCCACACGCTCAGTCACGTTCACACCATCTTTTTCAAGCGCTTTGACTTTGCGTGGGTTGTTGGTCATCAGGCGAATCGCCTTGACCCCAAGTTGATCGAGCATCAGCTTGCACAGTTCGTATCGACGAGAATCTGCAGGAAACCCAAGGATTTCGTTGGCCTCAACCGTATCTGCCCCCTTGTCCTGTAGCTGGTAAGCTCGGATTTTATTGATCAGTCCGATGCCACGCCCCTCCTGACGCAGATACAACACGACGCCACGGCCTTCTTTGGCGATACGGCTCATCGCCTCATTCAATTGAGCGCCACAATCACATCGCTGACTGAACAACGCATCCCCGGTGAGGCACTCAGAGTGCACGCGCGCCAGAACGGGCAAACCATCGTCGACTTGACCCAAGGTCAGCGCCACGTGCTCTTTACCGGTGGTGCGTTCTACAAAACCATGCAATTTGAAACAGGCCAACGGGGTTGGTAAATCACAAAACCCCACATAGTCCAGCAAGGGGACCTGGGCGACAACTCGCCCGCCCTGGCTTGCATCGGAGTTTTGTTCAGTGGTGTTGCTCATTGCAGTGCCTGTCATTCCTTGGTTGGTACGGTTCAAACGGGAGCCAAATCAAACACCAGTACTTCTGCCTGGTCGGGATTCGTTAAGGTCAGCCTGCTTTCATCAGCCAGCAAGACCGCATCACCCGACTGCAAGGCCACTCCGTTGACCGTGAGGCTACCACGGATCAGATGTACGTAGGCTTTGCGAGCCGGGTTTAGAGGTATTGCTACCGTATCGGCCCCATCCAGCAAACCTCCGTACATGGCGGCATCGGCGGCGATGGTCAATGAGCCGTCGGCGCCATCGGGGGATGCCAGCAGGCGCAGATGGCCTTGCTTATCGGCGTCGCTGAACGTCTTTTGCTCGTAGCCCGGAGCAATCCCTGTTTGATGGGGCTGTATCCAGATCTGAAAAAAGTGGGTGACCTGGGATTTGGAATGGTTAAATTCGCTATGCCGCACGCCAGACCCTGCGCTCATCCGCTGCACATCGCCTGGAGGAATGACGGTTCCGTTCCCCATACTGTCCTGATGCGCCAGCGAGCCAGCCAACACATAACTGATGATTTCCATATCGCGATGGCCGTGGGTTCCGAATCCGGAGCCCGGTGCAATTCGATCTTCGTTGATAACCAACAAATTGCCCCAACCCACATGGGCAGGATCGTAATAACCCGCAAATGAAAATGAATGATAACTGGTAAGCCAACCGTGATCCGCATAGCCTCGGTCTTGGGATTTTCTGATCGTCAACATCACATACACCACAATTTTATTGATACACGCCCTACTGTATTGATGCCGAGCATAAAGATATAGCCCCTTTTGTAGGACGCTTTGTTGCTTACAGAGCAACAATAAATTAGAGTCCCAGCTCCTTGATAATCTAAATGATAACGATTATTATTCATTTAATTTATTGTAAAGTGATAGCACCATGATTATTTGCCTGTGTTCGAACGTAAACGACAAAGCCATCCGCCAAGCGGTGCAGGATGGTTGCGATACTGTTGAGCGCATCACGATGGCGACCGGCGCCTGCTCAGGATGTGGTTCATGTCGCGATTATTGCCAAAGCCAAATCGCCACACACTGCCTGCTTGAGCAACTGAACCCTACCCTGCAATCGGCCTGACCACCAAGCCAGAGGGATCAAGACTCCATCTGCGTTTGCAGATAGTTCTGAAGGCCCACCTTGTTGATCAACTCCAGCTGGGTCTCCAGAAAATCAATGTGCTCCTCGGTGTCATCCAGAATGTCGTTGAGCAGTTCTCGAGACACAAAGTCGCGGTTGGTCTCACAACACACAATCCCGTTTTTGATGGTGCCTTGAGCGCCTGTCTCCAGATTCAGGTCGCTTTGCAACATTTCCGGAACGTTCTCGCCAATCATCAGCTTGCCCAAATCCTGCAGATTGGGAAGCCCATCCAACATGAATATCCGTTCCATTAATCGGTCGGCATGCTTCATCTCACCGATGGACTCTTCATATTCTTTTTTTGCCAGCTTCTCCAATCCCCAGTGCTTGAGCATCCGGTAGTGCACAAAATACTGATTGATCGCTGTCAACTCGTTTCTGAGTTGGGCTTGCAAGGCAGCAATGACGTCGGGGTGGCCTTTCATGGCGTTCATCCATCAACAATAGTCTCGGGAAAATCATCATAACGCATTTGCCCTGCCCGCTTTATGGTTTAGACCGCCCTAAGGTGTAGGCTACACCCACAAAGATCATATTTGACAATAATCGTAGTCAGATATAAAGTGACTACGATCGTTGTCACAATTTAATAAATCAAAGGAGCCAGGCATGAACACCCATGCAGTCATCATTATCGGTAGCGGATTTGGCGGTCAATGCGCAGCCATTAACCTGATCAAACAAGGCATCACGGACTTTTTGATACTTGAACGCCGAGACTTCATGGGCGGCACCTGGTGCCAAAACAGCTACCCGGGCGCTGCAGTCGATGTTCAATCGCCCCTGTGTTGATTTGCACGCAAATTTGACCCGGGATTTGCATTGAATTTTGACCCACCC
>DAITMV010000078.1:0-12840 GCA_036834985.1 Burkholderiaceae bacterium
CAAGAGCCGTCATGTGAGGCATGGTGGCCGTGCGAACACCCCGCCCGCCCTTTTCGATCAACTCGTCAAACACCTTGGTTGAACGCTTGTACAGCACCGCGGTGCGTGCTTTGCCCTGCGCCACATCGACACTGGCCAGTTGAGCATTATCCATCCGCTGGAGCATCAGCAACCACCCGGCTGTATCCACAATCGCGACCACCATGGGCCAACCGTGTTGGGCTGCCGATTGCTCGGCCGCCACCATCACAGCCTGGGCTTGTTTGAGGGAAATAGAGGGGCCATATGAAATGGGAGATGTCATGGAACAACCTTATCAGAGAAGCCACCATGCAGATGGCAAGGTAAACACGTGAGTCGTACTATAAAAAAACCACGCGGCCACAGCTAGTAGGGACATCCCTTTACAAGTTCACAGCCGACATGGGCATACAAAACCCCAAGCCATAGGTTAAACTTGATCCAACAGCCCGTCCTATAGTGCATTACAAGACATATTAAGACATGGATATCAAGACCAGCCATATCAACACCGTGCACGTCATTGCACCGACTGGCCGCGTAGATCAAAACAGTTGCACCGACCTTGAGGCCAAGGTGCTGCCGCTCTTGGACAGTTGCCGTCATGACGGAACCCCCTTTGTGATCGACATGACGCATGTTGACTACATCTCAAGTGCCGGTTTACGGGTATTGATGCTCGCCGCCAAAAAAGTAGCCAGCCAAAAAGGAAAAATAGCGCTGGCCAACCTGCAGCCATTTGTCAAAGAGGTCTTTGATATCAGCCGGTTTAATATGGTGTTCAAGATTTACCCCTCCGTGATAACCGCCTGCGAGGCCCTGGAGTCGGGCCGATGAAAGTCAAATTCTGGGGTACACGAGGCTCCATTCCCGTCTCTTTGACGGCCAAAGACATCAACCAGCGAATCACCCAAGCCCTTCTGTTGGCCTATCAGGCCCAGCAGGACGGACATGTGTTCGAAAGCCCCTCGGATGTCGAAGCCTTTGTAGACCAATTGCCCTTTGAATTGACAAAAACCTACGGCGGGCATTCAAGTTGCGTACAAATCGATACAGGCTCACCAGAGTATGTACTGTGCGATTTAGGGACAGGTGTGCGCGCTTTTGGCCAGTACATTCTAGGCAAACACGGCGGCGGCAATCCTCAGATTTATCACGTGTTTATGTCCCATGTGCACTGGGACCACATCATGGGGTTTCCTTTTTTTGCTCCGGCCTACATCCCGGGTAACAAGATCATCATTCATGGCTGCCACACCGAATTGGAACACGCGTTCCGGCGACAGCAAAAAGCCCCCTCTTTCCCGGTCAATTTTTCAGCGCTGGGTTCAAGCATTGAGTTTGACGTTTTGCAACCTGACGTTCAATACCACATTGCCGGGTTGACCGTTCGCGCGTCCGAGCAACATCACGAAGGGCAATCGTTTGGGTGGCGCTTTGAGCACAACGGAAAGTCCGTCATTTACGCAACAGATTCCGAGCACAAACTCGATGACACAGAAGGCAACCAGAAAGTGGTCGAATTCTTTGACCAGGCAGACCTTGTGATTTTTGATGCCATGTACTCCCTTGCGGAAGCCATCTCCATCAAGGCCGACTGGGGTCATTCGAGCAATATCATGGGCGTGGAACTATGCCAAAGAGCCCGAGCCAAGACGCTCGCCATGTTTCACCATGAGCCTGCCTTTAGCGATGCGCAGATTTACAAAACACTCAAAGAAACCGTACGGTTTGAGGAGCTGACGCGTCTTGATGGTGCTTCGCCACTCAACGTGCTGTCCACCTACGATGGGCTGGAAATTGCCCTGTAATCAGTCAGAGCACGCGTTGTGACACTCGAAAAAAAAGGCCGCTGGCTATCAACCCTTTTTTTGCTCCTGGGGGTGATTTGCCTGCTGATGAACGAGTCAAGTCCACTGGTCGGGCTTGCACACCGTAATTTTGACCTGTATCAGCAACTCAAACCCTACGACCCCGGTAAAAACAATCGCCCAGTGGTGATTGTCAGCATCGACGAAAAAAGCCTCCGGTCCAAAGGCCAATGGCCTTGGCCCCGCTCTTTGCTGGCTGAGCTGATCAATACCATCGGTGAGCATGGCGCTGCAGCCATCGGGCTGGATTTTTACATGCCAGAGCCCGATAAAAGCTCCCCGGACTACATCGCACAACAAATCCACGATGATCAATTACTCAGCGCCTTGCTGGCACGCCAGCCTGGCCACGACGCTTTGCTCAAGGCGGCAATCGCGCAGAACCCAGTTGTACTCGGCGCGGTCGGCGTGACAACCGCCAGCCCAGCCACCGACAATACATTTTTAAACAAATCACAAATCGACGTTGCCGGTCCGCCGCTGCGCGTGTCCAACGTATATCCCAAGGTGATTGGTAATCTATTACCCTTTCAGCGAGCAGCCACTGGCCAGGCCTTGCTCAATACTGAGCTGGAGGATGGGCGGGTACGACGCATTCCCGTGCTGATGAATGCACTGGGACAACTGCTTCCCTCCATGCCGCTTGAATTACTGCGGGTCGGTTACGGCGCAGAACACATCACCCTGGACAACCAAGACGCCACCCGGCCCCGCATTCAGATTGGAGAGCTCACCCTACCCATACAAAGCAGCGGGGAGATATGGCTACACTTTGCGCCCGGGCAAACTGATCGGTATTACTCGGCCGAACGGGTATTGAACCAAGAGCTGGGTGATGAGATTTTTAAAGATAAAATCGTATTGATTGGCCTGACAGGCGTCGGCCTTCAAGACCAACGATTGACGCCCTTGGGTGAAACCGTGCCTGGTGTCGAAATTCAGGCACAGATGGTAGAAGCCCTGCATCAGGGGCACGTGCTTGAACGCCCCTTCTGGGCGCCATGGATCGAAGTTTTTCTGCTGGTCAGTGTCGGGCTTGCGATGCTGTGGCGTGCTCAACAACGGCGTTTCCTGGCCTTTGGCGGCCTGTTACTGGCCGCTATCCCTTTGCTGACCATCTTTTGCTTGATCGCTTTTTCCTACGGCGGTCTGTTGTTTGACCTGTTCAGCATTACGGCAGTGTGGCTGTTGATTGGATTGTCTGGGGGCTTGGCCATGTATGCCTACACCCAGGAACAGCGACAGGAGGCTGAGCACCAACTGGGGCTTGAACGTGAACAGGCTGCCCGTATTGCCGGTGAGCTGGATGCCGCCCGCCGCATTCAGCTGGGGTCGCTGCCAGACCCGACCCTTTTTGCCAGCACCGAGCACCGTTGCCAGATCGCCGCAATACTGGAGCCTGCTCGTGAGGTGGGTGGTGATTTGTACGACTTTGTGATGATGGACAAAGAGCGTCTGTTTTTTACCATTGGCGATGTATCGGGCAAGGGATTGCCTGCCAGCCTCTTCATGGCAGTGACCAAAGCCTTGATGACCAGTTGCGCACTGGATTTATCAGCCGACCGCTCCGGTCATGTCAAAGAGCTATCCAACCTCGTCTTGGAAGCCCATCGACAAATCGCCCGCGAAAACCCGGCTCAATTATTTGTGACGCTGGTGGCTGGCATTTTGAATTTAAACACCGGGCAGTTGCAGTTGCTCAATGCCGGTCATGATGCCCCACTGCGGTTATCTACAGACGGCACGCTGGATATCTTGACTGCCGCCAGTGGCCCGCCCCTGTGTGTATGGGATGATTTTGAATACCCGGTAGACCACATACAACTGCGAGCTGGAGAGACAATCTGTCTGATCACCGACGGCATCACTGAGGCAATGAATGTCGCGCTTGATTTATACGGACAACATCGCCTCATGGATTTGCTCAAACAGTCCGCGAACTCGAATGGAACAGACCCTCAGCAACTGTTAACCCGCATCAACGAGAGTGTAAAAACATTTGTGAATGGACACCCTTCATCAGACGATTTGACGGTTTTGATCATCCGCTGGAACGGACCAAACGCCAACACCTCTGTGTAAGCGCTCTAGCAGGTTTTCCGTCGATACGCCGCTGGTCAGCGGATGTTGATTTCCACCCGGCGGTTTTTAGGCTCGGCTACTTCGTCAGCGGTTGGAACCAGCGGCTCCCGCTCTCCTCGGGCCGCAATTTCGAGCTGCTTGGGATTGATACCCGCAGCAATCAGCACCGAACGCATCCGCTCGGCGCGCTGCATGGACAATTCATCGTTATCCTTGACCGACCCCACCCGATCCGTATGACCAATGACCGTGATTTCGGGGACAGGCCAGTTCACCAGTTCCTTCTGCAGTTTTGTCACTTCGGCCTGTGACTCCGGCGTCAACTCGTCCGAGCCTGATAAAAAATACACAATATACGACACGGGTCGCTTCGGGCGTGCCGCTATGACGGGGGCGTACTCTTTTTGAATGTAATCTGACGATTCCACATCGTTGGTGATCCGTCCAAAAGGACCTACCCGCGCTTTGGTATATGGCTTGTCAATGACATACGCCTCGCGCTTGCCTTTAACGTACACAGCCCCGGTGGTGCCGTCAGGTGCTGGCAATAAAGTGACGCGTTCGGAAGCACATCCTGCCAGCAGCACTACAGATACAACCCCCATCACCATCACGGTACGTGAGGCCAGGCGAGCCCAAAAGCTGCAAATCGTGATCAACAGTGCGCTCATAGGCCGGTACCATCCACATCGATAATAAATTCTGTTCCACGAACGCCCAGGGTTGTCGTAGGGGTTTTAAAGCTGACTGAGTCTGGAGAGGCTTTGGCCAGCTTGCCTGATACCACTCCAACCGTGCCCCGCTTGACACTGGCGGACAATTTGCCCTTATGGGTGGTGCTATCAAATTCAAACTCGTCTAATGTCAGAGAAGAATTAGGACCGCAGGACAATAAGGTGTTATCTTTTAAGGTAATGCCGACGCTGCCATCTCGACCAGTCACAATCACATCCTGCGTCGACACTTTCATGCCGGCGGACGGCGCAAAAGTCTCTTTACCCCGTACGATGGAGACAATGCCGGATACATTTTTGACGGTACCTGCCTCTTGGGCATACACCCCATGGGACCCGCTTGTCATGAGAAGGCCCAACGCAATTACCGCGATTTTTTTCAATGCAATAGTCATGGTAAACACCTTGTTATATGTTTAATGAGCAAATAACTTTACGCGCCGATCTGTTGTTATTGCCAGAGCTGCATGCCTTTTGTGAGCGGGTGCTGCTTCGCTCACCTCGTACCTACCCCGTTCTCAGAACCGTTCAGTTGCTGGTCGAAGAGTTGTTCGTCAACAGCTGTAAACACGGCTATAAAGGCGTCCAAAGTGACAATCAGCAGGTTGGGATAAGTATAGGCTTCTCAGAAAACATTGTGCTGATTGAATATAAAGACAATGGTTGTGCGTTTAATCCGCTGACACACATCCAGTCTTCACAAAAGGACATACACCAACTACCCCCTGTCGGCGGTTTGGGATGCACCCTGATTAAACAATTAACGACGGATGCCCGGTATCAACGCACCCACGATCAGAATCTATTGCAATTGACGCTGGCGATATAAGGCAAGGGCAAGCATCTGCGGCGTCAACGCCAAGAACTGACCACCCGCTTGGGCTCGTCCATATATTCCCTGGACTGCATTTCAACAATCCGGCTGACCGTTCTGAAAAACTCATGCGCCATCGCACCCTCAATGTATAAATCCTCGGGGGGCACCGCAGCCGAGATAATCATTTTGACCTTATGGTCATACAGGACATCAATCAGCCAGGTAAAGCGACGTGCCTCTGAGGACATCCCAGCGCTCATCTTGGGCACCCCCGACAAGATCACGGTATGAAATTGACTGGCAATCTCAAGATAGTCATTTTGTGAGCGAGGCCCGCCACACAAGGTTGGAAAGTCAAACCAGATGACACCGCCCGCCCGCTTGACCGCACGTATCTTACGAGCCTCAATTTCAAGCACGGGGTCGTCTTCCGCCACTTCAGCAATCTTGCCAAAATAATTGGCCAGAGCCTGGTCTGCCTGCTCATCGAGCGGCCATAAATACGTATCCAACGCCTCCATGGTGCGGCGACGGTAATCCGTCCCCGCATCGACGTTGACGACATCGAGCTTCTTGTTCAGCAGCTCGATAGCCGGCAGCAAGCGATCACGATGCAGACCGTTAGGGTACAGGTCATCCGGTTTGTAGTTGGAGGTCATGACAAAAGTCACGCCGTTGTCGAACAAAGCAGTAAGCAAACGGTAGAGAATCATGGCGTCGGCGATGTCCGAGACATGAAACTCGTCAAAACAGATCAACCGGAAACGCTTGGCGATCCGCTTGGCCACTTCATCGAGTGGATCAGCAATGCCCTTTAAGTCATCCAGTTCCGAGTGAACGCCCCGCATGAATTCATGAAAATGCAGACGAGTTTTGCGGGTCACAGGAATGGCAGAATAAAAGCAATCCATCAAGAAGCTTTTCCCTCGGCCCACTCCACCCCATAAATACACCCCTTGGGGTACTTCAGCACGGGAAATCAGCTTTTTAAAGGCGTTGCTGCGCGCCGCTTTGAAGTCCACAAAGTCTTCATACAAAGCCTGCAGGCGTTCAATGGCCCGCTGTTGAGCTGCGTCGGCGACAAACCCGCGTTGCGACAGTGTGGATTGGTAGTATTCGAATACGTTCACGATGTATCAATAAAAACGCGGCTGAAACAAGCATCTGCCCTATTTCAACCGCGATCGGCATAAGCCGCTTAACAATGCATTACATGTTTAACTGTCGCTTGTCGACGGCTAAAGCAGCTTCTTTGACCACTTCTGACAAACTGGGGTGTGCATGGCAAATGCGGCCAATATCCTCAGACGAGGCTGAGAATTCCATCGCCATCACCGCTTCTGCGATTAAATCAGAGGCGTGACTGTTGATGATGTGAACACCCAGCACACGGTCAGTTTTTGCATCGGCGATCACTTTGACAAAACCTTGAGAATCGCCCTGCCCCAGCGCGCGGCCATTGGCCACAAAGGGGAACTGTCCCACCTTGATATCTGCACCTTCTGCTTTTAGTTGCTGTTCGGTTTTACCCACCCAAGCCACTTCGGGGGAGGTGTAAATGACCCATGGGATTGCATCGTAATTGCAGTGACCTTTTTGCCCGGCGATGATTTCTGACACCATCACGCCCTCTTCCTCGGCCTTATGCGCCAACATGGCGCCGCGAACCACGTCGCCCACAGCATAAATGCCGGAGACCAGGGTATGACAATGGGCATCAACATCAATCATGCCGCGCTCATTGGTTTTCAGACCGACGGCTTCCAGATTCAGACCGTCGGTATTGGGTATACGACCCACAGACACAATCAGCTTGTCGCAAGCCAGTGACTGTTCGGCACCGGCAGCGTCTGTGTAGGACACCGTGACGCCTTTTTTGGAGGTTTTGACTTCACCGATTTTCACGCCGAGGTTGATGTTCAAACCCTGTTTGGTAAAAATCTTGAGCATCTCTTTGCCCACGCCATCATCGGCCGCCGCCAGGAAGGTTGGCAAGGCTTCGAGCACCGTGACCTCAGCGCCCAGACGACGCCATACGGACCCTAACTCCAGACCAATGACACCTGCGCCAATCACGCCCAGTTTTTTGGGAATATCACCAAACTTCAGTGCGCCCTCGTTATCGCAAACAGTGATGTTGTCGACAGCAATGCCAGGCAAGTGACGGGCTTTGGAGCCTGTCGCGATGATTACGTTTTTGGCAGCAACAGTTTCGACAGATCCGTCAGCCGCTTTAACAGCCACCTGGAACAGCCCGGCGTCTTTACCCGCAAAACTGGCCCAGCCCTTGAACAAAGACACCTTGTTTTTGCGGAAAAGGAACTGGATACCGCCAGTCATTTTGCCAACGATGTCATCCTTGCGTTTGATCATCTTGGACACATCCATCGTCGCGCCTTTGACGGTGATACCGTGATCGGCTGCGTGATGGGTGATTTTTTCAAACTCTTCGGAGGAAGCCAGCAGCGCCTTCGATGGAATGCAACCCACGTTCAGGCAAGTACCGCCCAGGCGAGGCTCACCTTTAGGATCGTCGTATGCGTTACCTTCAACACACGCGACGGATAAGCCCAGCTGACCCGCACGGATCGCGGCGATGTAACCACCGGGGCCGCCCCCGATGACTACAACGTCAAATTGTTTTGTTGTCATGGTGGCGTGTCCTTAGATATCCAGCAGCAAGCGGGCTGGATCTTCCAGAGCTTCTTTCATGGTCACCAGGCCGAGTACTGCTTCACGACCGTCGATGATACGGTGGTCGTACGACATGGCCAGGTAATTCATCGGGCGAATCACGATCTGACCGTTCTCAACCACCGCGCGTTCTTTGGTGGCGTGAACGCCCAAAATGGCAGACTGGGGTGGGTTGATGATGGGGGTCGACAGCATGGAACCAAACACACCACCGTTGGAGATCGAGAAGGTGCCGCCGGTCAACTCTTCCATCGACAGCTTGCCGTCCTTGGCCTTGTTACCGTATTCAGCGATCTGTTTTTCGATGTCGGCCAGGCTCATTTGATCCACGTTACGCAGCACTGGCACCACCAAACCACGCGGTGAACCCACGGCGATACCGATGTCAAAATAACCGTGATAAACAATATCGTTTCCGTCAACAGAGGCGTTCAGAACCGGATACTTTTTCAGAGCATGAACAGCCGCTTTGACAAAGAAAGACATAAAGCCCAGCTTGACGCCGTGCTCTTTTTCGAACTTGTCTTTATAGCGGTTGCGCATGTCCATGACCGGCTGCATATTGACTTCGTTAAAGGTCGTCAAAATGGCGTTGGTGGCTTGGGACTGCAACAGGCGTTCGGCCACGCGAGCACGTAAACGGCTCATCGGCACGCGTTGCTCTGGACGGCCTTCCGTGATGCCGTTCAGGTTCATGGCGGCCTTCACCTCTGGCAAGGCAGACACTGGTGCAGCAACCTTCGGTGCGGCAGCTGGTGCGGGCGCAGCGACGGGCTTGGCAGCACCAGAGGCCACGGCAGACAATACGTCGCCTTTGGTGACGCGACCGTCTTTACCACTGCCTGCAACGTCAGAGGCAGACAGGTTGTTTTCAGCCAGTAACTTGGCAGCTGCCGGCATGGCGATACCAGCGGCAGAGTTTGAGGCTGCGGCAGGGGCTGATGCAACAGGGGCAACAGGGGCTGGAGCGGCTGCGACGGGGGCTGCGGCTACGGGCGCAGGGGCACCTGCAGTGGCAGCAGTGTCAATACGCGCAATCAATTGACCACTGACTACCGTACCACCATCACCCACCACGATTTCTGTCAAAACACCGGCCGAGGGGGCTGGCACTTCCAGCACCACCTTGTCGGTTTCGATATCGATGAGGTTTTCATCACGTTTTACTGCGTCGCCGACCTTTTTGTGCCAGCTGAGCATGGTTGCTTCCGCAACGGATTCCGACAATTGCGGAACGACTACTTCGATCAAAGCCATTTTTTATCCTTTTGAGGTGGTTGCGCGCGGGCGGACGTTTTCACGCCCGGCGCCAATAAACCCAATTTATTTCGTGATCACAAAGCCCTTGAGCTTGGAGAACGCTGCATCGATAAGCGTCTTTTGCTGCTCCTGGTGTTTGGCGTAATAGCCCACCGCAGGAGAAGCAGAGGCTGGACGCCCCGCGTAACCAAGCTTTTGACCCTCGTCCATGTTTTCAAGGATGTGATGCTGAATCTGGAACCATGGGCCCTGATTCTGCGGCTCATCCTGACACCACACCACTTCGTTGGCGTTTGGATACTTTTTCAGCTCCGTTGCCAGCGACTTGTGCGGGAATGGGTAGAGTTGCTCAACACGAATAATGGCCACATCTTTGAGTGCACGTTCGCGGCGGGCGGCCAGCAAGTCGTAATACACACGACCTGAGCAGGCCACCACACGTTTGACTTTGGCAGCCTCGAGTGGTTGGGTTTCACCGATCACTGTCTGGAAGCCGCCTTTTGCCAGGTCTTGCAGACTGGAAACAGCCTCTTTATGACGCAACAAGGACTTTGGCGTCATGATGACCAAAGGCTTGCGGAACAGACGGATCATCTGGCGACGCAACAGATGGAAAATCTGCGCGGGCGTGGTGGGCTGGCACACCTGAATATTGTTTTCTGCGCACAATTGCAGGAAACGCTCCAGACGGGCCGATGAGTGCTCAGGGCCCTGACCTTCGTAACCGTGCGGCAGCATCATGACCAGACCGGATTGACGCCCCCACTTGACCTCGCCAGAGGAAATAAACTGGTCGATCACCACCTGCGCACCGTTGGCAAAGTCGCCAAACTGGGCTTCCCAGATGACAAGCGTGTTGGGTTCAGCAGTGGAATAACCATACTCAAAGCCCAGCACAGCTTCTTCGGACAGCACGGAGTCAATCACGAGGAAAGGCGCCTGGCCTTCAGACACGTTTTGCAACGGGATATAAGTACCTTCATCCCACTTTTCACGGGCCTGATCATGCAACACTGAGTGACGGTGGGTAAACGTACCGCGACCGCAATCCTGACCGGTGATACGTACTGCGTAACCGGAAGACACCAGCGACGCGAATGACAGGTGCTCGCCCATACCCCAATCCAGCGGCAACTCACCACGACCCATGGCACGGCGATCGTTGACAACCTTCTCGACCAAGGGGTGCAGCTTATGCTTTTCAGGAATGGTGGTAATGCGCTCAGACAGACGCTTGAGCTCTGTCATAGGGACAGAGGTATCGGCGGCATCCGTCCATTTACGGTTTAAGTAAGGACTCCAATCAACCGCATACTTGCTCTTAAAGTTAGTCAGCACCGGATCAACGGTGTGTTTACCTTCATCCATTGCATCCCGGTAAGCAGCGACCATTGAGTCGCCATCACCATCTTTGAGCACACCAGCCATGACCAGGCGCTCTGCGTACAACGCGCGGGTACCTGGGTGCTGACCGATTTTGCGGTACATCATTGGCTGGGTTACCGCAGGTGTATCTTGTTCGTTGTGACCAAGTTTGCGGAAACAAACGATATCGATGACCACGTCCTGGCTGAAAGTCATGCGGAAATCGAGCGCCAGTTGGGTTGCAAAAATAACCGCTTCCGGATCATCGCCGTTCACATGGAACACCGGCGCTTCAATCATTTTGACAACATCAGAACAGTACAGCGTAGAGCGGCTGTCGCGCGGGTCTGAGGTCGTAAAACCGATCTGGTTGTTGATCACGATGTGAACCGTGCCACCTGTACCGTAGCCACGGGTGTGAACAAGGTTCAGGGTTTCCATGACAACGCCCTGACCAGCAAATGCCGCATCGCCGTGAACAATCACAGGCAATACTTGTTTGCCGTCTTTGTCGCCACGACGCTCTTGGCGTGCCTTGACCGATCCTTCAACCACGGGGTTGACGATCTCAAGGTGCGACGGGTTAAACGACAGGGACAGGTGAACTGGGCCCCCTGGGGTCGACACGTCGGAGGAGAAGCCCTGGTGATACTTCACGTCACCAGCAGGCAGGTCATCGCCGTGTTTGCCTTCAAACTCGGCAAACAGGTCGGCCGGCATTTTGCCCAAGGTGTTAACCAACACGTTGAGACGACCGCGGTGCGCCATGCCAATCACGATTTCCTGAACGCCTTCACTGCCGGCACGCTGGATAACTTCGTCCATGGAGGCAATAAAGCTCTCGCTGCCCTCAAGGGAGAATCGTTTTTGACCCACATAGCGGGTATGCAAATAACGCTCAAGGCCTTCAGCGGCGGTGAGGCGATCGAGAATGTGCTTTTTCTCGTCGGAGGTGAACTGGGGGGTAGAACGCACACTTTCCAGACGCTCTTGCAACCAGCGCTTCTGTGTGGGGTCGGAAATGTGCATGAACTCCACGCCGATGGAACGGCAGTAGGTATCCCGCAATGCCTTGACGATTTCCCGCAAGGTCATTTGATCCTGACCAAAGTATGTATTGGTGGCGGAGAACGTGATGTCCATATCCGCTTCGGTCAGGCCGTAAAATCCGGGCTCCAATTCAGGGATCGTAAAGCGCTCTTGACGCTTTAAGGGATCCAACTCGGCATATCGTTGGCCGAGGAATCGGTAAGCAGCAATAATGGATTGGACATGAACCTGTTTGCTGGCCACTTCCAGATCAATAGACTGGACTTGAGGGCGCATAAAGCCCTGTTTGGCACGCTGTGCAAAGGATTCAATGATGGGTGCATGCGCGACGTCGCGCTCAGACACATCGCCGCTAACAGACGGCACCATCTGCATCTGATCAAAGTAGGCACGCCACTTGTCAGGAACTGAACCTGGATTGTCCAGGTAGGCCTCATACAACTCTTCAACGTAGGGTGCGTTGCCTCCAAAGAGGTACGAGTTTTGTTGAAACGATCGCATCATGTGCGCTTCACCTTTCTCCGAGCTTCTCGTCATAAAGATGTGGGGTTCGGACCCGACCGCAGAAATAAACTGTCCGACCGAGCCCCTACATTCGTGGGCTTACCACACTCCCCTTCCGGATTCGTCAACTCCAATCGACTACCGGACAGCAACCCAAATACTTCGGGTTAGAGTTATAGCTCTATGAGAATACCATGTTTAAGGGCGTTTTGTGTTGTGGGTGCCTACATATAGTGAGGCTGCGCGTGTAGGTTTGAGCCGTTCGGTTACCTTGTCCGCCTGATGCTCGGGGCGTGGTTCGAGTGGTTAATGGTGTGAGCTGCGCTGTGTGATGGGGAGCTGGTTCGAGATGTTTCGGTTGGATGAGCTGCGCTGGGCGATGGAGCGCAGGTTCGAGACAGCGCTCGCCCCGCGATGAGTGTAAGGGTGTCGCTCCTTCGCC
>DAITMV010000079.1:0-12743 GCA_036834985.1 Burkholderiaceae bacterium
GGCAAGGTGGGTATCGCCATGGGGGGCGATATTGAGTTGATACGCAACCGTCAGGGTGTTTTGGGCAGTCTGTGGTTCGGTATACGGCACACATGGGAAGTGAGCACCTTTTCGCTGACAGCCTTCGGTAAAATGGTCACCGGTCAAATGTCACTCAAGATGCTTAGCGGGCCCGTATCGATTGCAGATGCAGCGGGCCAGTCAGCCAAAGTGGGCATCATTGCCTACCTCGGATTTTTGGCGATGGTCTCCGTGAGTCTGGGTGTTTTGAATCTTTTGCCCGTTCCACTCTTAGATGGCGGACACTTGATGTATTATCTGGCGGAATTTGTAAGAGGCAAGCCATTGCCAGACGTTTGGTTTGAGTGGGGCCAACGCTTCGGTATAGCCCTGATCGGTGCCATGACAGTTTTGGCGCTGTTTAACGATGTACAGCGAATGCTGTGAGATGTGCTTTCAATGAATAAAAAATCGGTTAATAAAACCATCGCCAGGCGAATCGGATTATCCACTGGGATGGCGGCCAGTCTGGCAGGGCTGATGTTTGTTCCGGTCATCGCCGCTGCGGCCACCAGTTTCAAAGTCAAAGACATCCGTGTTGAAGGCTTGCAGCGTACCGAGGCCGGTACGGTGTTTAGTTACCTGCCAATCAAGGTTGGTGATACGTTTACCGATGACAAGGCCGCGACAGCCATCAAGGCGCTGTTTGCCACCGGCTTTTTCAAGGACGTCCGCATTGAGATTGAAGGTGATGTACTGGTGGTGTTTGTACAGGAACGCCCGGCCATCTCCACCGTGGACATCGTAGGTGCCAAAGAATTTGATAAAGACACCCTGAAAAAAGCGCTCAAGGACATCGGTATCGGTGAGTCTAAGACCTTCGACCGAGCCATGCTTGAGAAGGCCGAGCAAGAGCTCAAGCGGCAATACCTGTCGCGGGGCAAGTACGCGGCGCAGGTCACCACCACCGTATCGCCCTTGGACCGCAACCGCGTCGCTGTGTCTTTTAACATCAGTGAAGGTGAAACCGCCGCCATCAAGAGCATCAGCATGGTGGGGAACAAAGCCTTCGGCGAAAAAGAGTTGCTCAAGGAATTTACCCTGCAGCCGAGCAATATTTTTTCGTTCTACAGCAAAGACGACCAGTATTCACGTCAAAAACTGTCGGGTGACCTTGAATCTTTGCGTTCTTATTACCTGAACCGGGGTTACCTTGAGTTCAATGTGGACTCTACCCAGGTACAGATTTCTCCGAATAAACAAGACATTTTTATCACGATCAACGTGTCTGAGGGCGAAAAGTTCACTGTCGGCGACATTCGCTTGGGTGGTGAGTTGATGAACAAGGAGCAAGAGCTCAAAGCCTTGCTCAAACTCAAGCCTGGCGACACTTTCAACGGCCAGTTGCTGTCAGAATCGACCAAAGCCATGACCGATCGTCTGGGCGTTTACGGCTACGCATTTGCCAACGCCAATGCTGCTCCGGAGCTGATTCGAGATAAAAAGCGGGTTGATTTTACGATTTACATCGACCCGGGCAAGCGCGTGTATGTCCGTCGGATCAACGTGGCCGGCAATACCCGGACCCGTGATGAGGTGATTCGCCGTGAGTTCCGCCAGTTTGAGTCCTCGTTTTACGATGCTGAGAAAATCAAGCTCTCCAAAGAGCGTGTGGATCGCCTCGGGTACTTCAAGGATGTGAATATCGAGACGACGCCCGTGCCCGGCACGGCCGATCAAATCGATGTCAACATGACCGTCACCGAAAAACCGACGGGCAACCTGCTGCTTGGTGCAGGTGTATCCAGTACAGACAAGCTTATTTTGTCCGGTTCGATTCAGCAGCAAAACGTATTCGGCTCGGGCCAGACGATCGGGATCGAAGTCAACACCAGCCGGTTAAACCGTACCATTGCGTTCTCGCAAACCGATCCTTATTTCACGGTGGACGGTATTTCTCGCAGCTACGATCTGTTCACCCGTCGGACAGATCCGTCCGTGCTGGGCCTGGGTGATTACCGCATTACGACCCAGGGGGCTGGCTTACGCTTTGGCGTGCCCGTCTCCGAGTTTGAGCGTTTGAGTGCCGGTATTGCTTACGAAGGTACCGACTTGAAAGTCAACACCAACAGTCCAACCCGCTTTCTGCAGTTTGTGAACGATTTTGGTGAAAACAGCTTTGGTATCATCAGCAGCCTGGGTTACGCCAAGGACAGCCGGAACAGCGCCTTGTCGCCTACGCAGGGCATGTTTCGCCGGCTCAATGGCGAATGGGCCTTGCCTCTGGGAGACCAGCGGTTCGTCAAGCTGACCTACCAGGAACAAAAGTACATCCCCATAGGGAAGAACTACACCTTGGCGCTTAATGGTGAAATCACGGCAGGCGCCGGATATGGTGGTCGTCCTTACCCCGTTTTCAGAAACGTATTTGCGGGGGGTATTGGTACCGTTCGTGGTTATCAAACCGCCTCTTTGGGCCCGCGCGATGTCAATAACATCCCGATCGGTGGCGCTAAGCGTTTGATTGGTAACGCAGAATTTTATTTCCCGATCCCAGGGTTGAGTAATGACCGCTCGTTCAGAGCTTTTGCTTTCCTTGACGCCGGTAATGTTTACGAATCAAATGTTAAAATTGATTTAAGTCAATTGAGATATTCTACGGGTGTTGGCTTATCATGGCTGTCTCCGGTCGGTCCGCTCAAGTTTAGTTTGGGTAAGGCTTTAAATGCGAAAGAAGATGATCGTCTTCAGACGCTACAGTTTACAATTGGTACGGGTTTCTAAAAGCGGTCACAGGGTTGATCGTTTGACTTATCGTTTATTGGAGGAAAACTTGGGTTCTATCAAACGCATTGTCAGCGTTCTCGCAGTCTTTTTGAGCATGTTTGTTATGGGAAGTGCTTTTGCTCAGGAAGCAAAAATCGGCTTTGTCAACACAGAGCGTATTTTCCGCGAGGCCACACCGGCAAAGGCAGCCCAGCAAAAGATCGAACAGGAATTTTCTCGACGCGATAAAGAGTTGCAAGAACTTGCAGCCAAGTTGAAGTCTCTGTCCGAAAAGCTTGACCGCGATGGTGCGGTGCTGTCTGAAGCCGACCGTGCTCGCCGCCAACGTGAATTGGCCGATCAGGATAAAGAGTTTCAGCGCAAGCAGCGTGAGTTCCGTGAAGATCTGAATCAGCGCCGCAATGAAGAGCTCTCAACGATTTTGGAGCGCGCCAACAAAGTGATCAAGCAAATTGCAGAAGCTGAAAAGTACGACATCATTTTTCAGGAGGCGGTGTATGCCAGCCCCCGAATCGATATCACCGAGAAAGTGTTGAAAGTACTCAACGGTGCGGCTGCCAAGTAATCGGGTAGGGGGCTTGGGCTCCCGACTCTACCACCATCATGACATTTACTCCCGCCTCCATTGAAGAACTAGTTCAGTTGTTTGGAGGCGCGTTGTATCACTGGGGCGCGGATACCCCGGTACCGGCCACCGAGATACCCTCCGTCGTGCTGACTGCCATTCGTTCGCTGTCTGGCGCTCAAAGCGGACACCTCAGTTTTTTGTCCAACGCCAAATACCGAAGCCAGGTTGCTGCGTGTTCAGCCAGTGCCGTGATGGTGTCAGCCAAAGACCTTCCAGAATTACTTAAACTTGCCGCCCAGTCGTCCCAAGGTGGGCCGTTGTTGTGGGTCGTGGACAATCCGTACCTGCGGTACGCGCTGGTTCAACAATGGTGGGTCGCGTTTTCCATGCCACCCAAGCCGGCTGGCATACATCCGTCTGCCATTATCAGCCCCGACAGCCAAATTCATCCAACGGCAGCCGTTGGCCCCAACGCGTGTGTTGGTTCGGGCTGCTTTATCGCAGCCCACAGCCGTGTTGGTGCGGGCACAGTAATCGGCGATGGGGTACAGATAGGTGAGGGCACGCTCCTGCACGCCAACGTGACGGTTTACGATGAATGCGTTATTGGCAACCGCGTTATTATCCATTCTGGTGCAGTGATCGGAGCTGATGGCTTCGGTTTTGCCCCTGACCGTGGCACCTGGGTCAAGATTCCGCAGGTTGGCCGTGTGGTCATCAGCGACGACGTGGAAATCGGTGCCAACACCACCATTGACCGGGGTGCACTCGAAGACACGCTGATAGGCGTCGGTGTGAAGCTGGACAATCAGATTCAAATCGCCCATAACGTGGTTGTGGGCGAGCACACCGCTATGGCGGGCTGTGTTGGTATTGCCGGCAGTGCCGTCATTGGTGCCCGCTGCACGATAGGTGGGGCTGCCATGATCCTTGGTCATTTGAGCATCGCCGATGGCAGTCATGTATCGTCGGGCAGTGTGGTCATGAGTTCGATCAAAGAGCCTGGCGCGTATTCGGGATTTTTCCCACTGGATACCCACAAGAACTGGGAGCGCACTGCTGCCACACTCAAAAACATTACAGAGCTCAGGGCCCGCATTCGAGCCCTTGAAAAAGCTCGAGAACCGTGAATTTTTAAATCCTCAGAAGCGATGATCATGAAACAAGCCCCTGTTTTGGACATTCAAGGCATTCTTGAATATTTACCGCATCGATACCCGTTTTTATTGGTCGATCGTGTGCTGGAAGTCGAGCCCAACGTTGGTATCCTCGCCCAAAAGAATGTGACCATGAATGAGCCATTCTTCCCGGGTCATTTCCCCAACTACGCGGTGATGCCCGGCGTGCTGATACTTGAGGCCCTGGCGCAAACGGCTGCTATTTTGTCCTTCTTTACCCAAGGGACCAAGCCGGACGAGAACTCGGTTTATTACTTTGTCGGCATTGATGGCGCTCGCTTTAAGCGCCCGGTTGTTCCGGGTGACGTGTTGATGCTGGACGTTAAAATCGTGCGCGTATCGCGCGGTATCTGGAAATACAAAGCCGAAGCAAAAGTCGACGGTGTTGTGGTGACCGAAGCCGATCTGATGTGTACCGTGCGTAACGTCAAATAATACCCAACAAATAAAAGGTGACCCCATGAGTATTCATCCCAGTGCATTCATCGATCCGAAAGCGGAGCTTGATTCCACCGTGGAAGTCGGGGCCTTTTCTATCATTGGACCCAACGTCAAAATTGCCGCCGGTACACGCATTGGGCCTCACTGCGTTGTGGATGGGCACACCACCATCGGCAGCGACAATAATTTTTATGCGTATTGTTCGGTCGGCGGTCAGCCTCAGGACAAAAAGTACGCAGGGGAGCCTACGCGTCTCCAGATCGGTGACCGGAACATGTTCCGTGAGTTTTGTACGCTGAACACCGGAACGACGCAGGACGAGGGGATCACACGCATCGCCGACGACAACTGGGTGATGGCATATGTTCACGTGGCGCATGACTGCCAGGTTGGCAGCCATACCATTATCGCCAATAGCACCCAATTGGCAGGGCATGTCCACATTGGTGATTGGGTCATTCTCGGGGGGTTCACAGGCATTCACCAGTTTGTCCGTGTGGGGGCGCACGCCATGTCGGGTATTGCGTCCAAGCTTATGCAGGATGTTCCGCCTTTTGTCATGGTCGCAGGTAGCCCCACAGCGCCTCACGGCATCAACAGTGAAGGCTTAAAGCGTCGCGGCTTTGGTACCGAAGACATCACACGCATCAAACGCGCCTACAAGGCCCTGTATCGCGAAGGCCTCACCCTGGAGGAGACAAAAGCCGCCATGCAGGCCGACATCGCCGCCGGTGGACAAGGAGCCGAGTACGTGCAGATGTGGGTTGATTTTATCAACTCGGCAACCCGGGGAATTTTGCGTTGACCGAATTGGCCATCGTCGCAGGCGAGGCCTCCGGCGACTGGATTGCCGCATTGGTGCTCAATGGCTTGGAACAAGCCCAGGGCCGTTCCATTCCATGCGAAGGTATCGCCGGCCCACGACTGGTCAAAGCAGGCATGACGGCTCTGCATTCAACCGATGAGCTGGCGGTACGGGGATATGTGGAGGTTCTGCGGCACTACCGGCGGTTGGTGGGTATACGCAATGGCCTGCGCGATCGTTGGCTGGCACGGCCTCCAGCCGTCATGATGGGGGTGGATGCACCCGATTTTAATCTCGGCCTGGAGCGTGCCCTGCGCAGCGAAGCAACCAAGACGGTTCATCTGGTCTGCCCATCGATCTGGGCATGGCGACGTGAACGCATCGACACCTTGCGCGCCTCCTGTGACCACGTGCTGTGCGTTTTTCCCTTTGAACCCGCCATGCTCAAACAAGCGGGCATTCCGGCCACGTATGTCGGTCATCCGTTGGCATCTGTCATTCCACTGGACGTGGACACACAAGGCTATCGGCAGCGCTTGGCATGGCCAGCCCTTCAACCCGACAACACCCTGATTGCGGTACTACCTGGCAGCCGGGCCGCCGAAATTCAATACCTGGGCCCGGTGTTTGTACAAACCGTGATTCAACTCATGGCGCAACACCCGTCGTGGCGATTCGTCTCGCCTGTTGTCCCGGGCCCGATCGGTGAACGGTTCAAGGCGATGGTCCAACCCCTGCTGCGTGATAAATGGTTACTGCTCGACGGGCAATCCCATGAGGCCATGGCGGCGTCTGATGGCGTGCTGGTCGCCAGTGGTACTGCCACCATGGAAGCAGCTTTGCTGAAAAAACCCATGGTGATTGCCTACAAAATGCCACGGCTGTCCTGGTGGATGATGAAAAACAAAAATTATCTGCCTTATGTGGGCCTACCGAATATCTTGACGCGGGACTTCTGGGCACCCGAATACCTGCAGGACGATGCAACACCGGATGCCCTGGCCTATGCCGTGCAAGGCCTGTTCCGCAACGACGCCCGCCGGCAGGCCTATATCAATCGCTTTACTGCGCTTCATCATGAATTGATTCGTGACACGGGACGTATTGCCAGCGACGTGTTGCTGCCCATGCTGAACCGGAAGGTTGGCTAGCCGTGACAGCAGAGCCGTTGCTATCAGATACATTCGCCCCATCGACGATTATCATTGGTGTGGACGAAGCAGGGCGTGGCCCGTTGGCAGGGCCGGTTGTGGCGGGTGCTGTGGTATTGGCCAGTCCCCAACCGATCGCGGGCCTGGCATGCTCCAAAACGCTTTCACCCAAAAAACGTGACGCCTTGTTTCCATTGATTCAACAGCATGCACGGGCGTGGGCGATTGCCCAGTGTTCCCCCGCAGAAATCGACCGTTTCAACATTTTGCAGGCCAGTTTGCTGGCCATGACGCGGGCTGTGGATGAGATTGTTGCTACCCATGGATTTGACCCTGAACAGGTGCATGTTCTGGTCGATGGCAATAAATTGCCCAAATGGCCGTATCGCGCAACAGCCATTGTGAAAGGCGATGTCAAAGAACCTTGCATTTCAGCAGGGTCCATTCTGGCCAAGGTGCATCGCGACCGTCTGTGTGAAGCCATGCATCGGCAATACCCTGCTTATGGTTTTGATCAGCACATGGGCTATCCTACGGCTGAGCACATGGCTCGTTTGTCAGAACACGGCCCATGCCCGGAGCATCGCCGCTCGTTTGGACCGGTCAAAGAATGGCTGGCGAGCCCCCTGTCGTTTTAGAGCGCGGAGCAGTCATGCAGTTTATAGAATCCAGAGCCAACGCCCGTTATAAGCAGGCCAGTCGATGGGTACATCAGCCTCGCACCTTGCGCAAACTTGAGATGGCGGTCGCCGAAGGCCTGCACCCTTTGCATGAGCTGCTGAACTGGCCCCTTCTTAAGATCAAAGAAGTGTGGGTGGCTGAGGCACTGCTCAATCACAGTGAGTGGATTACCTTGGCCGAACAACTGTCTATGCATGACGGTTGTGATGTATTTTCTGTATCCGATGCAATGTACTGGCAATTAAGTGAACTGGCCTCCGGCGCCGGTCCACTGGTGTTTTTTGAAGTGCCATCTGCAGCGCCACTGCCTGACCAAGCCTGCGATGTACTGGTGCTCGATGCCGTTCAGGATCCCGGGAACGTGGGTACCTTGATCCGCACCGCGGCTGCGGCGGGTTTGTCGGAGCTGTGGTATACCGAGGGCGCTGCGTATCCGTGGTCCTCCAAGGTATTGCGGGCTGGTATGGGCGGACATCGCTTGGTCCAATTACGCAAGGTACAGGCGGATAATTTACCGGGCTGGGTTAAAGACATGCCAGTTTGCGTGACCGCCCTGGATAACGCCCGTTCAATCTATACCCTGGATTTAAAACCGCCCACCGTCTGGGTGGTAGGCAGCGAAGGGGCGGGCGTATCAGAGGCCTGGAATGCCTTGGCGACCCATCGGGTGTTCATACCTCACAGCCCTTCGGTCGAGTCACTGAACGTTGGCGTGGCGTGCGGTGTCTGTCTGTTTGAACAATACCGCCAGCGACTCATCTGATGCACCTGCACCTTGTATGGTTCAAGCGTGATTTGCGTACGATAGACCATCGCCCCTTGCATGACGCCATGCTGGCGGTTCGCCGGAGCCATGAAGGCGGACAGCGCGCTGCCGTGCTGGGATTGTATTTATTTGAACCGGCCTTGTTGGCATCCCACGATGTGGGCCAACAGCATATCGGCTTTGCGGTTGAATGTTTGCAAGAGCTGTCGGCCTGCTTGGAGCGCCTTGAGGTGCCACTGCAGATGATGCACTCCGATGCATTGGAGACGTTCACAGGGCTTATCCATACGTTTCAACAGGCCGGTCATACGCTGACCCTACACAGCCACGAAGAAACGGGGCACGGCCTGAGTTATCAACGGGACCTGGCGGTTGCGGCCCTTCTCAAAGCGCATCAGGTGGACTGGATTGAATACCCCAGTAACGGGGTGATTCGTCGATTGGCCAATCGTGATCATTGGAGTGCCTTGTGGCATGAACGCATGGTGCCAGCACCTTTACCTGAGCCTGACCCAGTGACTGGCAACCTGCAGCAACTCAAGTTGGCCGTCGCGCCGACCCTCCACCAACGCCCATGTGAAATCCTGATGCCAGCGGCTAATACGATCACGGCGCCCTGGCAAGACTTACCCCTGTTCTTGGCTCGCTGTGTACCTGCTGCGCCACCGGACAAGGCCAAACGGCAACGGGGAGGGCGGTCGCGCGCGCTGCGCTTGCTTGATTCGTTTTTGAATGAACGCGGTTTAAGCTATCGCTATGAAATGTCGAGCCCTCTCACCGCAACGCGCGCCTGCTCGCGGCTGTCGCCACACATCACGTTTGGCTGTGTATCCATTCGTGAGTTGGTTCATCACGTATGGCAACGTCGGCAACAGTGGCATCAGGTGCCAACCGACCGTCGGCCTGCAGGGGCTTTGGCTTCCCTCAAGTCCTTTGAGTCTCGTCTGCACTGGCATTGCCACTTCATCCAAAAGCTGGAGTCTGAACCGGATCTGGAGTTTCGGTCTGTGAATCCGCTGCTCGATGATGTCCGCAACAAGGGCCCACTTACTGACGAGGAGCAACGCCGACTCCATGCGTGGGCAACTGGATATACCGGGTTTCCGATGATAGATGCCTGTATGCGGATGCTGACAGCCACCGGGTGGATCAATTTCCGGATGCGCGCCTTGCTGGTGTCGTTTGCGTCATACCAATTGTGGCTGGATTGGCGGCACACCGCCCCGGTGCTAGCGAGGGAGTTTTTGGACTACGAGCCGGGCATTCACTACCCGCAGTTTCAGATGCAATCAGGGGTGACAGGTATCAACACCATTCGAATATACAACCCGGTCAAGCAAGCGAAAGACCAGGATCCGGACGGCGTATTTATACGTCGATGGGTTCCGGAACTGGCAGAGATGCCGGTGCAATTTTTAGCTGCGCCCTGGGAGTGTCCCAGAGATATTCAGATGGCCAGTCACTGCCTGATCGGCACCGACTATCCTGCACCCGTCGTGGATCCCGTAGCCTCAGCCGCCACGGCGCGTGACCTGATCTGGACGCACCGCCGCTCTGATCAGGCTAAAGAACACGCCAAGCGGGTCTATGAGAAGCACGGTTCACGCAATCCAAACCGGGAGGGGACCGCTAAAAGACGGGGCAACGCCGCTTTAACAAAGATCCGGCTTGCCGCTGAGCAGGATACGAGGCAGCTTGGCCTGTTTGATGACAACCCGTCATGACAGGCCTTCGGTAGGGCTCATCGGCAGATTGATCGCCAATGCTGGCCCTTTTAGTTTTAGTAATGCCCGCCACCAATATTGAGTTTTTGCAAAATGGTGGTGGCGATTTCTTCGATGGATTTGCTGGTTGAGCTCAGCCAATTGATGCCCTCCCGGCGCATCATTTGCTCGGCTGCGGTCACCTCGTGTTTGCAGTTATCGATCGATGCGTATTTGCTGTTGGGACGTCTTTCGTTGCGAATTTCTGAAAGCCGTTCCGGCGCAATCGATAATCCAAAAATTTTGCTTTTAAATGGCAGCAAGGCTTTGGGCAGCTCCCGACGATCAAAGTCTTCAGGGATCAGCGGGCAGTTGGCTGCCTTGATGCCGTACTGCATGGCCAGGTACAAACTGGTGGGGGTTTTTCCAGAACGGGACACGCCCACCAAAATGACGTCTGCAGCGGCCAGGTCGCGGCTGGTTTGTCCATCGTCATGAGCCAGCGAAAAATTGATCGCCTCGATCCGGTTTTTATAGCCTTCACTGTCGGCTGTATTGTGAGAGCGGCCGATGCTGTGGGTGCTTTTGACGCCGAGCTCCTGCTCCAGCGGACCTACAAACTGGGCGATCAGATCCATAAAAATACAACGCGCTTCTTTAACTATTCCTTGAATTTCAGCATTGACCAAGGTACTGAAAACTAGCGGTTTTTTACCGCCAGAGACAAAACTTTCGTCGATACGGCGCTTGGCTTCGACCGCCTTTTCTGCCGTATCAATAAATGGCAGACGAATCTGTTTGAAGCGGATTCCCTCAAACTGGGTCAGAACGGCATGTCCAAATGTTTCAGCGGTAATCCCTGTACCATCAGACACAAAGTACACGGTTCGCATAACAACGGGCAAAGCGGCAGCGGTTAAATCTTTATCATCGGGCACGGTGGTAGCTCCATGTGTTTTTACCGTAATATAAACTGGAATAAACCGAGAAGGCATTCTCAAGGTTACAATGCCAGTGAATATGCAGAAGGAGAGCTGCATATCCAGACAGCTTGCGGGCTGACCCCGTAAAAGCGAGTTGTGTGGATAAACAGTTTCTTTTTTTCTTTTGGGGTCCATATGTCTAACGAAAACAAGGGTGAGGATCTGCGTCACGTCATTCCATTTGAGGAATTACGTAAAGAAGACGTAGAGTCAGTGGGCGGTAAAAATTCATCGCTCGGCGAAATGATCAGCCAACTGGCACATGCCGGTGTGCGTGTACCTGGCGGTTTTGCGACAACCTCACATGCCTTCCGCGAGTTTTTGCGTGAAAACAACCTTCAACAACGCATCGCCGACAAACTGGCTGCTTTAAACGTCGATGACGTAAAGGCCCTGGCCTTGGCCGGCGCTGAAATTCGACAGTGGGTCATCGATTCGCCTTTGCCTGCCCAGCTTGAACGTGAAATCCGCGCCCATTTTGAAACCCATTTTGGCAGTGACTCCGGGGCGTCGGTCGCGGTTCGATCGTCAGCAACCGCCGAAGATTTGCCGGATGCATCGTTTGCGGGTCAGCAGGAAAGTTATCTGAACGTGGTCGGGATTGACGACGTTCTGGACAAGATCAAACATGTATTTGCATCGCTGTACAACGACCGCGCCATTTCTTACCGTGTTCACAAAGGCTTTGAGCACGAGGGCGTGGCTCTGTCAGCGGGTGTGCAGCGCATGGTTCGCTCTGATATGGGCGCCTCAGGCGTGATGTTTACGCTCGATACCGAATCCGGTTTTGAAGATGTGGTGTTCATCACCAGCTCCTACGGCCTGGGTGAAACCGTGGTGCAGGGCGCCGTGAATCCGGACGAGTTTTACGTCTTTAAACCCGCGCTGGAGGCGGGTCACTACCCGATCATTCGTCGACAGATTGGCTCAAAACTCATCAAGATGGAGTTCGACCTCAAGCGCGAAACTGGGCGAAGCGTTCGTACCGTGGATGTGCCCGCCGAGTTGCGCAACCGCTACTCCTTGAATGACGACGACGTGGTGCAACTGGCCAAATATGCCCAGATCATCGAAAAGCACTACGGCCGCCCCATGGACATTGAATGGGGTAAAGATGGTAATGATGGTTTGCTGTACATCCTGCAAGCCCGCCCTGAGACCGTCAAATCACAAAAAAGCGGTGAAGTGCAGCTGCGTTACACCCTCAAGGGCAACTCGACAGTACTGAGCTCGGGCCGTGCGATTGGTCAAAAGATCGGCGCTGGCCCGGTGCGGGTGATTCAAGATGCTGCCGAGATGGACAAAGTACAGGCGGGTGATATTTTAGTCACTGACATGACCGACCCCAACTGGGAACCTGTCATGAAGCGAGCCGGCGCGATCGTGACCAACCGCGGCGGACGCACCTGCCACGCGGCCATCATCGCCCGTGAACTGGGTATCCCTGCGGTGGTTGGCTGCGGCGACGCGACGGATCATCTGACTGACGGCATGCTGGTCACCGTGTCTTGCGCCGAGGGTGATACCGGCCATATTTATGAAGGGCTGCTTGAGACAGAAGTGTCCGAGGTACGCCGTGGCGAAATGCCGGAAATTCCAGTCAAGATCATGATGAACGTGGGCAATCCGCAATTGGCGTTCGAATTTTGCCAACTGCCCAACAAGGGCGTAGGCTTGGCC
>DAITMV010000080.1:0-12681 GCA_036834985.1 Burkholderiaceae bacterium
CCATATAAGGTATGCCCTCTAAATTAACAATCTTTTACGTAATTAAAATTAATACTTCTTTGGATATTTATAACTTTTATTTTTTCGCATTTAAATCATTTAGTTACAATTTTTTACATATGTTCGAATTTTAAATTTGAAATCTAGTTAATTAATCAATCTACAAATAGTTAACATAAATTTAACATTTCGTATGTTGCCGCCATCCCCCACACGATGTACAACAGACAAAAGACGAGCCGTTGACTTAGACAAACCTTTTGCATGATGCTTTGTCAACGCAAGGGTTGGTCAAATGGAGTGAACGAATATTGGGGTATGAACTCCACCCCGCACACTAACCCCCTCAGACTTAATACGGGAGTTTTATTATGGATCTGCATAAAAACGCACATATTCTGATCATCGAAGATCACCCACTGTTCGCAACAGGCATTCGGGAGTTGGTCGAATTCGTAGCCGCAGATGTCACCATCGATTGTGTGGCGTCGCTGTCAGAAGGGTTACGGTACCTGGTCAGTGGCGCCCCCAACCTGATTATCGCAGATCTGCGACTTCCTGATCTCCAGGGCATTGGTGTTTTAGATGCCCTCCAGCAAGCGGCTCCGCAAACCCCCCTGCTGGCCATGAGTGGTGAAGACTCCTTATTGAACATGGTTGACACACTTCGCTACAACCGCTGCTGGAAACTGTCCAAGGGCGACAGCTTTGAACAAACCTCACAAGTCTTGCTTGAAGCGCTGAGCCGGGCAGGTGTGACTGTCCAGTGGCGACCCAATGCCGTGGTCAACCAGCGCAGCAACTCGTTGGACAACAATCGCATGCGCGCGACGCAATCCTCAGGCATCCACCTGACGATCAAACAACAAGAAGTGATGCAGTACTTGGCAGCAGGTATGTCCAACAAAGAGATTGCCCGCAAACTGAACTTATCGCCTGAAACCATCAAAACTCATCTGCGTGAAATTTTTACCCGAATGAATGTAAAAAACAGAACGCAGGCGGTTAGCTTGTATCGAAAAATGCCCAACCTGACCGATCAGATCCGGGGGTTTTGAACGAGTTTTCCCCGAGGCAACTCAATAAAAAACTTACAAATATATAACTATGCTCATTCAATCCAAGACAGTCGCCGCATTCATGTCAAGGTACGCTCAGTGGATCGTTGCCTTGGGTTGCTTGGGCATATGCACCTTGTTTTTTTATACCCTGGAAGCCATTGATTCAAACCAGGCGCAACTTGAACAACGGTACGATAGTTATGTAGATGGGTTAAAAAACCTGCAGGAGGATCAGGTATTTCAGAAAACCATCCTGATCCCCATCGCGGCGCAATATGACGGAACTCGCCACAAAACACTGGTCATTACGTCCCCCACACTGATCAAATCCTATGTTGCAGTAACCAACGGCAACGAACCCCATATTTTGGTGATTGAAGGGGAGGATAAATTCAATCTGCGGTTTGTATCGGACCCTCGACTGTACTCGGTGATCATCCCGCCTCATGCCGAGGGCGAACTGCAAATCAACACCCTTTCAAGTTCAGCGGCATTACCTGCGGTCGAATTTGTCGACACAACAGAGTTTCAAACCTCGCAATGGATTCGACAAATCCTCTTGACCCTGATCATCCTGTTTCCTGTTTCACTGCTGAGCATCATGTGGTTTTTGGGCGGACTGGGAGAAGGCAGTCTACGCGTGTGGGTCACCATCTCGATATTGCTGAGTCTGGCAATTGTTGCGACATTTTTTCAGTACACGGAGATCCATTCCTCGGCGATGGAATCCCGCAAACTCTCCGGCATCCTGGTGTTTCTGATTGGTTTGAAGTCGATTACCTTTTGCGCCATTTCACGCACCATCAGCATGAACTCGCACATCAGGCGGCAAATGGATTATTACCTGGTCGCCTCAGTAATTGCTGCCAGCGTGGCCTCGCTGGAGTTTCTGAATGATCCAGCGGTGGCACTGATCGGTATTATTGGCATGACGATGTTGATCAGCCTCGGTAGTGTACTGAGCCTGCAGGCTGAGGCCTTCTTTTCAATTTGGGCCCGTGGCGCCCAGATATTGGCCATTTTCAAATTGATCGCCGGCTCGGTGTCGCTGTACCTGTTTTTTACGCCGCACTCCCCAAAAATGGAAGTGACGGTCGCCTTGATGTTCGGGGGATCATCCCCGGTCGTACTGCTACTGACCCAGTTAATCAGCAAGCGATCCAAGGACAGACTCACCAAGCGCTTTACCGTCCGTCAACAGACTCAAGCGAGCATCAAACACTCGGAGGCGGGTGTTCGTCTACGCGAGACGCTGCGCGGTTATCGACATGATATTCGTCAACCCTTGCAATCACTGACCTTGATGCTCGGGCTGGAGCTGCACCTGACACAAGGTGACAAACGGGCCGAGCGCACGCAAAAAATGATGAATGCGCAAAAGTCGTTGTCAGCGATGCTAGACGACATGTTTGTCACCATGGAAAACACGTTGGACGGCAAAGCTCGCTCAACCAATGACATTGCCATTGATTCGGTACTCGGTCCGCTGGTCAATGAATACCGACAAATTGCCAGCAATAAAGAACTCTATGTGCGTTATGTGCCCACACGCATCAAATGCGCCATCGACCCCGAGCCTTTAAAACGACTGATCCGGAACATCATCGACAATGCCGTCAAATATACGCAGACAGGCGGTTTGCTGGTTGGCGTACGCTGGTCAAACAACTCGTGGAACATCATCATTCAGGATTCAGGGCCTGGCATTTCATCGCAGGCCAAGGCATGTCACAAGGGGTGGGGTTACGGAACCGTTCAGATCCACAAACTGGCCCGTCGGCTCAATGGCAAACTGCACATCACCGAACTGAGAAATAAATCAGGACACATCGCCGGAACCCGCGTCGCACTGCAATTGCCTCGTCAACGCCCCAACTTGGAGAACGATGCCCAGCGTGACCTGCATGAAAGCCGTCTGGTGGTTGTCTGCGGAGGAACAAGCCCCTCAACGGCGCAATTGCTGTCCAAACTGGTTGCATGCAAAGTCGATGTTATTCACGTCAACAATGTTCGCAGCATGATTCATAACATCGGACATGATAGCCTCCCCGCGGGACTTATCTGCGTAGTGGACTCCTCATGGACACCGCATCTGGACGAATGGCAGCAGCAGTTTGATGCCAGCACGGGCATTCAAATCCCAACCCTTTGGATCGATAACCGCAGCGAATGTGAGCAGATTCAGGATCCTGTACCCCAGGAAGGCCTTGATGTTGCCATCGAGAAATTGTCGGACACCACATTGGGTTATCTGCTGGCCGATCAATTCGGAATCACAGCCTACACACCACCAGCGCCCCAAGAAGACTTCAGTGTTCCCGTCTGGCCGTCGGTTCACGCACAGCAAGCACCACAAGCAGAAGTGATCAGCTAACCACAGCGAACGTAAGGGGCGTAAACCCTTAAGCGGGTGTCAATGAACCCAAAATACGTGGACCAGCCGCCCCAGTGACAGAACACGCGTTCGACGGCCTGGACAAGCAGGTATTACGCGCCATCCACGCGAATGCGCATGCTTCAACCGCTTGGGGATGCAAATCCAGAGCACGGGCCGTTTGAACCTTAAACCTGGGCAATGCCGTCTGAAGTTCGCTCAGCAGGTAGGTATTGGCAGCCCCGCCACCGCAAACAATCAGCGGCAAATCCCGCTGTTGCAAAACGCCCAGGGCCTGCAGGGCGCGGCGAACCGACTCCACCGACAAGGCCAGCAAGGTGGCCTGCACATCCACTGCGCTGATATGTTCGTGCCCACCCACCAACAGGGTGTGTGCAAGCCATGCAAGATGAAAGTCGTCTCTGCCAGTGCTGGCGGGTAAGGATTTTGAAAAAAATGGATGACCCAGGCAATCTGCCAGCAAGGCCTGATTGACGGCGCCGGTTGACGCCCATCGACCTGCCTCATCAAACAGGTGACCGTGGTGCTGGTGTATCCAGGCATCCAGAAGCACATTGGCAGGCCCACAATCGGTACCGATCAGGGAGTCGCCATCGATACAGGTGACATTGCTAAAACCCCCAACATTCAGCACCACGGCCTTCTGAATGCCTTTGGACTGCATCCATGCCCGGTGAAACGCGGGGACCAACGGCGCGCCCTGCCCAGCAGCGGCCACATCACGGCGGCGAAAGTCCGAGACCGTGAGCAATCCCGTCAACTCAGCAAACAAGGCTGGGTTAAATTGCTGCAGGGTAAAACCCTGATCAGGCCGATGGCGAACGGTTTGTCCATGCGCGCCGGCCCCTGCGATAGCGTTTGGATCCAAAGCCAGTGCTTTAATGGCCGCCTGGGCCACCGCCGCATAATGGCGCGTTAACTCATTGCTAACGCGCTCAGACCAGGCGATGGGATCGGCATCCAGAGAAAGTGCAAGGCTCACATTTTGCCAACGCAGCAGGCGCTCACGCAGGTCAGGAGGGAAGGCCTCTGAGTAGAGCCCGAGACATTCAAAGGACTCACCCGTGAACAACAGGGCGGCCACATCGACGCCGTCCGTGCTGGTGCCAGACATCAGCCCCAGCCAGACGTTTTGGTGGGGAGGCAGAACAATCACACCCTACCCCACCAGGATTTACTGGGCACTGGCTACGCGAACGTTATCTGCCAGCGCCAGGCGAGACTTCCAGTCACCCACGTTGCGGCGGAAACTCGCCAGGGCTTGCCCCTCCAGCGGAATCGCTGTGGGCAATGCAATGGTCAGCGGGTTTTGAGGTACGTTGTTCACACGGAATTCGTAATGCAGGTGAGGGCCAGTCGCCCAGCCTGTAGAACCCACATAACCGACCACATCCCCTTGGGATACCCGGGCACCCTTGCGCATGCCGGCTGCAAAGCCGCTTAAATGAGCGTACGCGCTTGAGTAGGCACCATGGTGACGCACAATCACGATGTTGCCGTAACCATTTTGTGAACCCGCGTACTCAACCACGCCATCGGCCGTACTTTTGACCCGGGTACCTGTCGGCGCACCGTAATCGACGCCGGTGTGCGCACGCCAAGTCTGCAGAATGGGATGAAAGCGGGCATTCGTAAAACCGGAGGTTACGCGTGAAAATTCCAGCGGTGAGCGTAAAAACGCCTTACGCAGGCTCTTGCCCTCAGCCGTGTAGTAACCGCCTTGGCCCCGTACATCGCTGAACCAGAATGCGCGGTGAACCTGCCCATCATTTTCAAACTCGGCGGCCAAAATCTTGCCAGTGCGGGCTGCCTCGCCATTGATCCGCATGTTTTCGTAAATCACACGGAACCGATCGCCCTTTTTCAGTTCGCGGTGAAAGTCGATTTCAGATGAAAACACCTCGGCCATCTGGTTGGCGATGGCGTCTGGCAGCCCCGCCGCATCGGTAGCGGCGTACAAAGACGAGCGAATTTCACCGGCCTTGACCTCGACCTGACGCTCAAAGGCAACGTTTTCACGCTCAGCATGCAGTTTGCCGTTTTTGCGCTGAATCAGCAGCACTTCGGAAGTGCTACCTTCGGAATTTGGCGAATGCCAATAACGCAGCCACTGCATCTGGCCTTTTTCATCAGCCTGTACCGACACTATCCGGCCCGGAATCAGCATATGCAACTTACGGGCTGTTGAATCGGTGCGTATAAATTCAGAAACGTCGCTGTCGGTGACGCGCAAGCGGTTTAACAGGCTGGCAACGGTATCGCCTTTGCGAATGCGTTCTTCGGCCACGAGCGGTGCCGCCCGCATGATGTCCTCGGGTTGGATATCTAACGCCACCGATTCGGTCACTGCATTGGCTGGCAATACGTCGATGCCGGGGGCCGATGGTGCAGTGGCAAATGCTGCAACAGCGCCTAGCACGGGCAGTGAGGCCAGACCAACAATGACCCGTTTGCGACGGACACCGTCTTGCGGCAACCAAGCCAATACTTCGTTGTAAAACGCCAGTACAATCGCTGTCGCGCTTGTTTTTGCATGAGATGTCCCGCTGGCCACCAGGGCGCGGAGAGTGTTGTAGGACTGCTTTCGCATCGTTTCGCTACAATTCCTTTTTTAGCGGGGCTTTAGCCCTCTTCTGTTGAACAGAAACGCCGTTGCAAATTTGCAACAACCAATTGACGTTTCAAAAAACTTCCGAAGTGTACCAAAGGAATTCAAATGGACCAACACGCAGATCATCACCCAACTGCGGCAGATACCCCCCTAACTCCCCGCTCAGCCGCGGTAGAGAACGCTTTGGCGGTCACAAAACGAGGTTGCGAAGAGTTACTCATTGAACGGGAATGGATCAAAAAACTCAATCACTCGGAAGAGTCAGGTACGCCTTTGCGTATCAAATTGGGTTTGGACCCTACCGCCCCGGACATCCATTTTGGTCACACCGTCGTTTTGAACAAGCTTCGCCAACTGCAGGATCTGGGGCACCAGGTGATTTTTCTGATTGGCGACTTCACCTCCATGATCGGTGACCCTTCGGGTCGGAACTCCACCCGCCCGCCGCTGACGCCCGAGCAGATCAAGATCAACGCACAGACCTACCACGCGCAGGCCATCAAGATTCTGGACGCCTCCCGCACCGAAATCCGCTACAACAGCGAATGGTGCATGCCGCTGGGTGCAGACGGCATGATTCGTCTGGCCTCGCAGTACACGGTGGCACGCATGCTGGAGCGTGACGATTTCACCAAACGCTTCCAGGGGGGCGTGCCGATTTCGGTGCATGAATTTTTGTATCCGCTGATGCAGGGCTATGACTCGGTAGCCCTCAAATCTGACCTTGAGCTGGGCGGCACTGATCAGAAATTCAACCTGCTGGTGGGCCGCGAGTTACAAAAGCAGGCCGGACAGGCCCCCCAGTGCATTTTGACCATGCCGCTGCTGGTGGGCCTAGATGGCGTGGACAAGATGTCCAAATCCAAAAACAATTACATCGGCATCAACGAGGCGCCCTCGGAGATGTTCGGCAAGGTGATGTCGATCTCGGACACCCTGATGTGGTCTTATTACGAATTGCTCAGCAGCCAGAGCCTGGCGCAGATTGCCGCCCTCAAGTCCGCCTGTGAATCCGGTGAGAACCCGCGCAACGCCAAAGTGGCCTTGGGCCAAGAGCTGGTGGCGCGCTTTCATGGCACAGCGGCCGCCGACCAGGCGCTGGCCGATTTTGAAGCGCGCTTTAAGCAGGGTGCCATCCCTGATGATCTACCGGAGGTCACGGTACAGTCCACAGACGGCGTGATCGGCATCTCACAACTGATCAAGCAGGCGGGGTTGGCCCCCTCGACCACCGAGGCAGCCCGCAACATCGAGCAAGGTGGCGTGAAGATCAATCAGGAAAAAATCGCTGATAAAACCCTCAAACTGGCACCGGGTGAGTACATCATTCAGGTTGGAAAACGCAAATTTGCGAAAGTGACTGTGGTCTGATGAGCCATCCCGACGCCGCACACGCCACGGTTGAACACCCACCAGAGCAATTGGCGCCCCCCACGGCAGACACCTGCCGTATGGTGTGGATTCGCCATGGCGAGACCACCTGGAACGCTGAAAAGCGGTTTCAAGGGCATCTGGACATCCCCCTGAGCCCAACCGGGATCGAACAGGCCGAGCGACTGGCCCGTCGTTGGGCACAATGGACCTTGCAGCAAACCACATGGCGCATTGAACATCTGTACTCCAGCGACTTGAGCCGCGCGCTGGACACCGCCCGTCACCTGTCGGCCACGATCGGCTTGCAGCCCGTCATCGAACCCGACCTGCGGGAGCGCAACTACGGCGTGCTGTCGGGATTGACCGCGACGGAAATGCAGCTGAACAACCCAGCACTGTTTATGCATTTGCAGGCCCGAACGCCTGATGCGCCTGTGCCAGAGGGAGAATCCCTGCGTGCCTTTTACGACCGGGTGATGAGACAGGCCCGGCAATTGGCCGACACACACCGCGGCCAAACGATCGCTGTGGTGGCGCATGGCGGTGTGCTTGACTGTATCTACCGGCACGCCCGGGGTATTGGTCTTGAACCGGCTCGCCAGTGGTTGCTGCTCAATACCAGCATCAATGTGGTGGACGCATCGCCTGAGGGCTGGACGATCCGCTGCTGGGGTGATGTGAACCATCTGGATGGCAGCGCCCATGATGAAGTAGATCAACGCGTGGCATAAGAAGCATCACACCCTGGGCGCAGAGGCATGTCGCCCAACCGGACCGGTATCAGGGCCTGCAGGCCACCCACGGTGGCGATTGAGGTCCTTTTCAGTTAAAATCACACGCTTTGCTGGACGGTCCGCATCATCAACGCATCTGCCGGACCCACCTGGACTTACCGTTAGGAATCAACATGTTTGACCGTAGCCTTGGCCTTGACCGCGTAGACCCTGAACTGTGGAGCGCGATTCAGAAAGAAACCCGCCGTCAGGAAGATCACATCGAACTGATCGCCTCGGAAAACTATGCCAGCCCGGCCGTCATGCAGGCGCAAGGCTCACAATTGACCAACAAATACGCTGAAGGCTACCCCGGCAAGCGTTACTACGGTGGTTGTGAATATGTTGATCTGGCCGAAACCCTGGCCATCGAGCGCGTCAAACAATTGTTTGGTGCGGAAGCCGCCAACGTGCAGCCCAACTCGGGCTCACAGGCCAATCAGGCTGTTTTCTTTGCCTTGCTGCAACCCGGTGACACCATCATGGGTCTGTCATTGGCTGAAGGGGGTCATCTGACTCACGGCATGCCGCTGAACATGTCCGGCAAATGGTTTAACGTTGTGTCCTATGGCCTGAACGAAGAAGAAGCCATCGACTACGACAAAATGGAAGCCCTCGCCCGCGAACACAAGCCCAAGCTGATCATCGCAGGGGCCTCTGCCTATGCCCTGCGCATCGATTTTGAACGCTTTGCTAAAATCGCCAAGGAAATCGGCGCCTACTTCATGGTGGACATGGCTCACTACGCCGGTCTGATTGCCGCCGGTGTCTACCCCAACCCCGTGCCCTACGCTGATGTAGTCACCTCGACCACCCACAAATCGCTGCGCGGTCCTCGCGGCGGCATCATCCTGATGAAAGAAGCCATCGCCAAGCAGATCAACAGTGCGATTTTCCCTGGCATTCAGGGTGGCCCGCTGATGCACGTCATCGCTGGTAAGGCCGTTGCCTTTCACGAAGCACTGCAGCCGGCGTTCAAGAGCTATCAAGAACAAGTCATCAAAAACGCCCGCGTGCTGGCCGAAACCCTGGTCAAGCGTGGCCTGCGCATCGTGTCTGGCCGCACCGAAAGCCACGTCATGCTGGTGGACCTGCGGGCCAAAGGCATCACGGGCAAGGCTGCCGAGGCGATCCTGGGCGATGCACACATCACCGTCAACAAAAACGCCATCCCAAATGATCCAGAAAAGCCGTTTGTAACCAGCGGCATACGCTTGGGTTCCCCGGCCATGACCACCCGAGGCTTTAAGGAAGCCGAAGCGGAAATCGTCGGCAACCTGATCGCGGATGTGCTGGACAATCCCAACGATGCCGCCAACATCGAACGGGTGCGCAGCCAGGTACAGGCCCTGACCGCCCGCTTCCCCGTCTACGGTTAAACAAAGGCCGCTCGGTGACTAGGCACTTGACGGCTCACGTTCTGGACATAGAACAATGAAATGCCCGTTTTGTGCCAGTGCAGACACACAAGTCATCGACTCACGCACCTCTGAAGAAGGCGACGTCATCCGGCGTCGCCGCAACTGCTCCCAGTGCTCCAAACGATTTACGACCTACGAACGGATCGAGCTGTTTTTTCCGGCCATCGTAAAACGCAACGGCAGCCGCGCTGAATATGACCGCAAAAAACTGCACAGCAGCCTGATGTTGGCCCTGCGCAAGCGGCCCGTGTCAGCCGAGTCGGTGGATGAAGCCATACTTCGCATTGAAGAAAAACTCCTCACGGGAGGCCTGCGAGAGATCCCGTCTGAACACCTGGGTGAGCTGGTGATGCGCGAGCTAAAAAAACTCGACAAAATCGCCTACATCCGCTTCGCATCGGTCTATCGCAGCTTTGAAGATGTGTCGGCCTTTGCCGAAGCAGTCAACGAAGTATTGACCACCCCACTCAAACCCGCCGTACGCACCAGCAAAAAACCGAAAGTGCAGTAGCCCAGACGTCCACGGTCATTTAGCACCCTGATACGACAGACCGGACCTACTCACCGCAGATCTAGTAGTTTCCCCAATGTGAGCCACCCCTCTTTGCCCGATAGTTTGCTCCGCATCATTTTTTCATGGAGAAAGACCAATGGCATTACAACTGTCCCGACACGCAGGCTGGTTCGGGGTTGGCGCCACCGGAGCCGTCGCTGTAGGTACTGTCGCCCTTCACCGGGGTGAAAGTATCAATGCGCTGTGGCTGGTGGTGGCAGCAATTTGCATCTACCTGATCGCCTATCGTTATTACAGCCTCTTTATTGCAAAAAAAGTCCTGCAACTGGACCCCCTCAGGGCCACACCCGCTGTTCGCATGAATGACGGACTGGACTACGTCCCCACCGATAAAAATGTTCTGTTCGGTCACCACTTTGCGGCGATTGCGGGCGCTGGCCCACTGGTTGGGCCAGTTCTTGCGGCCCAAATGGGCTACCTGCCAGGCACCTTATGGATCCTGGCCGGTGTGGTGCTTGCTGGCGCAGTGCAGGATTTCATGGTGCTGTTTGTCTCGACCCGCCGGGACGGCCGCAGCTTGGGTGATCTGGTCAAACAGGAAATGGGCCCGATTCCAGGGACCATCGCCCTGTTTGGCACCTTCACCATCATGGTGATCATTTTGGCAGTGCTGTCCCTGATTGTAGTCAAGGCCTTGGCCGAAAGCCCATGGGGCATGTTCACTGTTGCCGCAACCATCCCCATCGCCATGTTCATGGGGGTTTACACCCGCTACATTCGGGTTGGCAAAATTGGCGAGGTGTCGGTCATCGGTTTTGTATTGCTGATTGCGGCCATCGTAGGTGGAGGTCATGTGGCTGCCGATCCGACCTGGGCGGCGTTGTTCACGTTTGACGGCAAGCAGCTGACCTGGATGCTGATTGGCTATGGATTTGTAGCCTCTGTGTTGCCTGTATGGCTTTTGCTGGCGCCACGTGACTACCTCTCTACGTTCCTGAAAATCGGCACGATTGCCGGGCTGGCACTGGGCATCATGATTGTGGCTCCCCAATTGAAAATGCCTGCAATAACTCAGTTTATTGATGGGACCGGCCCCGTATGGGCGGGCAATATGTTCCCCTTCCTGTTCATCACGATCGCATGCGGAGCTGTATCCGGCTTTCATGCCTTGATATCCTCCGGCACGACCCCCAAGCTGATTGACAATGAAATACACGCTCGCTACATCGGTTACGGCGGCATGCTGATGGAGTCTTTCGTCGCAATCATGGCCCTGGTGGCTGCCTCCTGTATTGAGCCAGGGGTCTACTTTGCCATGAACAGCCCGGCCGCACTGATTGGCAAGACGGCAGAAAGCGCTGCCACAGCGATTGCGCAGTGGGGCTTTGTTGTCACGCCAGAGATGCTGATCCAAACGGCGCAGGATGTCGGTGAGAAAACCATCATTTCACGCGCTGGCGGCGCACCCACACTGGCAGTAGGCATGGCGCATATTTTTTCGCAGCTGTTCGGTGGGCAAGCGATGATGGCCTTCTGGTACCACTTTGCGATCTTGTTTGAAGCGCTGTTTATCCTGACCGCAGTCGACGCCGGCACACGGGCCGGGCGATTCATGTTGCAAGACTTGCTGGGCAGCTTTGTGCCCTCGATGAAACGCATTGATTCGATCCCCGCCAGCCTGATTGCCACCGCGCTGTGCGTGGGCGGCTGGGGCTTTTTCCTGTATCAGGGGGTCGTGGACCCACTGGGTGGCATCAACACCCTGTGGCCGCTGTTTGGCATCGCCAACCAGATGCTCGCTGCCATTGCACTGACCTTGTGCACGGTGGTGCTGTTCCGCATGAAGCGCGAGCGCTTTGCCTGGGTCACCATGGCACCTACCACCTGGCTGTTGATCTGTACGCTGACAGCAGGCTGGCAAAAGGTGTTTCACAGCAACCCAAAAATTGGCTTTTTGGCGCATGCCGACAAATTTGCGACCTCCATGGCGCAAGGTAAGGTGCTTGCCCCAGCCAAGTCGCTGGCGCAAATGCAGCAAGTGATCATGAACGATTACATCGATGCAGGTCTTGCGCTGATGTTCATGACCATTGTGATCTCGATCGTGCTGTTTGCAGCACGCACCTGCTATGTGGCGTGGAAGTCCCATCAGCCCACTGCATCTGAGTCACCCTTTGTATCGGTGCAAGAGATGCAGACCTCCGGGATTTAAACCCCCTCACCCCCTAAAGCCCTCATCGACACATGTCATGGGGGCTTTTTGTTGACCCCTGTGTAAACCCTCCATGCCCATCCATCACACCCTCAAGACCACCATACCTGACGATCCGAACGTTCAAGCCCCCGATGCATCAGAGTCGCTGGGGCAGTATCTGGGTCGGTATCTGCGAAACACCGCCCGGCTGATGGTCGGTATCCCCGATTACGAGGCGTACTGCCAGCATTACAGCGCTACCCACCCCGACCTGCCCGTACCCACGTATGAGGAGTTTTTTAAGGAGCGGCAATTGGCCCGCTACGCCGGTGCAGGCA
>DAITMV010000081.1:0-12657 GCA_036834985.1 Burkholderiaceae bacterium
CATCAAGGGGCGCACTTGTCGGCCTGCTGAGCTCAGTTGCTTTAGGACCCAGGCCACACCCATGGCGCCGAGAATTCCGGCGATGTACAAGGCGAACAACACTAGGCCCTGTAAATCCATCGCACCCAGTACTTTGCGGTGGGGTATAAATGCGCCGATCAGTAACGCGTACACCGGCAGGCGGGCAGAGCAGGTCATCATCGGTGCAATCAGGATGGTGACCAGACGATCCCTTGGATTGGAGATGGTTCGAGCCGCCATGATGCCGGGAATGGCACAGGCAAAACTGGACAACAAGGGAATAAAAGAGCGGCCGGACAGCCCCACCCCTCCCATGATGCGATCAAGCAAAAAGGCTGCGCGCGGCAGGTAGCCTGATTCTTCGAGCACCAGAATAAAAAAGAACAAAATGATAATTTGGGGCAAAAACACGATCACGCCGCCTGCGCCTGCGATTACACCTTCGACCATCAGGCTTTTGATCCAGCCATCTGGCAGCCCACTACCCACCCAATTGCCCAACCATGCGGTACCGGCCTCAATGAGGTTCATGGGCGCCTCAGCCCAGGTGAATACCGCCTGAAAAATCAAAAACAACAACACAACCAATATGCCGGGACCAATGACCGGATGCAGTACAACGGCATCGATACGATCACTTAATGAATGCGGCATCACACGGTCCAACCCCATGCGCTGCAGCACATCCTGAATCGCATCGTGATCGGCAGCAACCGCGACGGCATCGGCGGACGGCGGTGGCGCCACGTTGTGGCCATGGGTCTGTGCGTGATGATGCGCCGACTTCCAGACCTCTGCGTTTTCGAGATACTGCTTTAGCGCATCAGCCCCGCCTGACTTGACAGCCACGGAGGGGATCACCGGCATATCCAGCTCTTTGGAGAGCTTGTCTGGGTCGATGGAAAAACCGCGTTTGGCGGCCTGGTCCATCATGTTCAACGCCAACACGCAGGGTATTTTTAATCGTTTGACCGCCAAGACCAGACGCAAATTGCGTCGAAGATTGGTGGCATCAACAACACACACCACCAGATCGGGCTTTCGTTCGCCCGCGGCACGGCCATACAGGACATCGTGAGTGACGCGTTCATCCGGGGAGCGCGGATTCAAACTGTAGGCACCGGGTAAGTCGAGCACTCGGACAGGTTTGCCAGTACTGCTGAGGAACTTGCCCTCCTTGCGTTCGACGGTTACGCCTGCATAATTGGCCACTTTTTGACGGCTGCCCGTCAGGGCGTTAAAGAGTGCGGTTTTACCGCAATTGGGGTTGCCCACCAGCGCGACCAGTGGGCCTCCAGGGTAAAAATGAATGACTGCGTTGCTCATGTAGGTATCACGCCGATGTCATGCGGACTGTTTGATCGGGCGGTGATCGTCCAATGAGTGGATGGGTTCTGGTGATACCGTAATGCACGATGCCTCGGCTTTGCGCAGCGCGAAGGTTGACTGCCCTACCCTCACCACCAGAGGATCGCCACCCAGCGCGCCACGCACCATGAGCGTGACTTGCTCGCCAGGGATAAACCCTATTTCAGCCAGCCAATGCTGCCATTCGGGAGCGTAGTCCGGTGGCGCAACCTCCCGGACAAACGCAGACTGACCGATCGACAGGTGATCGAGCGTTTGGACGGATCTTGAGGGGGTACTGCGGTTCATCGTCATAACAACCAATGGTTATCACACTAGAAAAGATATCTTAGTATAAATGATAACCATTCTTATTTTTAGTCTTTATCCCAATAATTTGCGACTCAGGTGTTGGTGACGGCTTTGTAGTCCTTCAGATTAAAGTGTTTAAGCTGCTGGGCGTATTGCGTTGCAAAACCCGGGTACATGGTGGCGTTATATCCATCGGCTGTGAGGTACCAGCTTTTACAGCCTGAGTTCCAATTGGTTTTGGACAGGCGCTTTTGCAACTTTTTGTTGTACTTGGTTTGTATATCGCCTTTGACATCCAGTGACTTGAGGTTGTTGTCGAGCACCGTCTTGATGCCCTCAACGGTATAGGCAATCTGCGATTCCATATAGACCAAAGCGGAGTTGTGCCCGGGGCCGCTGTTGGGTCCAAAGGTGAAAAACAGCTTGGGGTAGCCTGCCACATTGATACTTTTGTAGGCCTGTGCCCCACCCTTCCATTCTGTCGCCAGGTCGCGGCCATGAACGCCTTTGATCACATACGGGGTACCCGCTTTGGGCACATCAAACCCGGTCGCAAATACGATGCAGTCGACCTGGTGCTCAATGCCCTCAGCAGTGCGAATCCCCTGCTCGCAGATGGTGGCAATGGGCCAAGTGATCAGCTCGGCATTCGGCGCCTGCAATGCCGGGTAGTACTCATTGGAGACCAGCACACGTTTGCAGCCAATCGTAAAATCTGGTTTGAGCTGGCGACGCATCCACGCATCCTTGACCTGACGACGCAGGTGCATCAGGGACACACGCTCAATCAGGCGGGTCAGGGGCGAATTCCAGATAATTCCCAGCGCCAGCGCCTCATGCGCGGTATACAGCGCCTTGCGCATCAACGATTGGGCAGTGGGCAATTTTCGGAATAACAGTTTGTTCCAGCCTGGCGTGACAAAATCTGGACGCGGTAACACCCACGCGGGCGTGCGCTGGAACACTTTGACCTTGGCCGCCTGCTTGACCAACTCAGGAATAATCTGGATGGCGCTGGCACCGGTGCCGATCACGGCGACCCGTTTACCGGAAAAATCATAGGAATGATCCCAGCGCGCACTGTGTATGACCTTGCCACCAAACGACTCGCGCCCAGCTATGGCCGGATAGCTCGGATTGGCCAAGGCTCCGGATGCGACAACAACCGAGCGGGCTAGCCATTGCTGGTCCCCGGCCGTGACTGTCCACAAGCCTGAGGCATCGTCATAGATCACGCTCTGGACCGTTTGATTGAACTGGATAAAGCGCTCCAGATCATACTGCTCGACCAAGTGATGTACATAACGAAGAATTTCTGCGCTGCCCGAATAACTGCGTGACCAGTTGGGATTGGGCGCAAACGAGTAGCTGTACAGGTTGGACGGAATGTCGCATGCAGCACCGGGGTAGGTGTTGTCACGCCACGTGCCGCCGACTTCTGCTGCGCGCTCCAGAATCACAAAGTTCGTCACGCCAGCCGCTTTGAGTTTGATGGCAGTGCCCAAGCCTGCAAAGCCGGCACCGATGATTAAGGTATCAACTGTGTTTTGATTTTTTTTCATGAAGTCGTGTGTACGTCGTTAATGTTACCGAATGAACCAGTCGCCTTAAGCAGTGGGTTTCCATGTCAGCTTATTGACCCAGGTCGGAACGGCAGGCAGGGCCTTGCGGGGAATGTAGTTGGTGGCTTTGACCAAGGCATCCACGGGCAGATGGTAGTAACGTTTTGATCGATCCACTACCACACTGCCATGCCATGACATCAGCTGGTACCACGGGTTACGGCGCCCCTCCGGTGTTTGTCCACCATACTTTTTGAACTTGCTGATCGCGGTGTACAGACGCTCTTCCTTTAAGCCCAGCTCCACGATGTTGTCGCGCATCCGGTTAAGCAACGGGAAATACGTTGCAATACCCAGAAGGAGTTTAGGACTGAAGAATGTGCCCGCCGCTTCGATCATCAGCCGGTAGGGTTTGCCATGGCCCAACATTTCGAGCACATGAAAATCGACGCCCAGGTGGCGGGACTCGTCGTTATTGATTTTCTCGAACACCTGATGACAGACTGGGTCGTGAACGGTTTCGAGCAGGAACTTGCACAGCGCGCCATCGAGCGCAATTTCGAGCATAGGGATGACTGAACCGAGCACATTGAGGGGCATGTCGTCGCTGTAACGGTCCAGCCATTCAATGACCAGCCGCAAGTTGATATTGGGCTCGGGCAACTCGTCGCCATCAAGCATACCCCAGCGGCGCATCAGGGCCATTTCGGCATTGGCGTGGCGTTGCTCTTCGGCATGAAAGTAGGTGTAGATTTCCTTGAGCGTATCGGTCGGGGCTTTTTTTGCCATGGCGGCAAAGCCACGCGCACCGACGTGCTCGATCCACATCAAATCGGCCATGAAGGCTTTGAGTTTGGGCCATTGCTCCGGAGTGATTTGATCAGCACCGGGGGCATCCCAGTCGATGTCGGCCAAGGCCCATTGATTGGCCTTGATTTTAATCAGTGTTTTTTCCAGATCGATTTGTGGCATGTGCTGCTCCTGCTTTTTAGCTACGGGTAACTGACAACGTTGTATTTACAGCGCCCACTTGGCCAAGCGGCTCAAGGCGCCTGCACCGCGGGTATAGGTATGGGGAATGAGCCGCTTCATCCGCCAGATCATCCGTGCATCAATTTGCGGCAAGACATAGAGTTGCCCCTTGTCCATGGCATTTAAGGTGGTACGGGCTACCTCACTGGCTTCCCGACCAGTCCATGCCATCAGACGTTGGGCGAGCCGGGAACTGGCGGGGTCAATGCGCCCATCGCGCGCAATATTGGTTTTGACAAAGGTGGGGCACAGGGCGGTGACTTGGATCCCGGTACCGGCTAACTCGGCCGACAAGGTTTCGGTCAACGCCAAGGCAGCGGCTTTGCTGACGTTATAAGGCCCCATCAGGGGCGCAGCGGCAAAGCTGGCGGTTGACGCGACATTGATCAAACCACAGGGCAGCTTGTTCGCAGCTTGCTGTTTAAGCAAAGGAGTAAATACGTGGCATCCGTGAATGACACCCCATAAATTAACGCCGAGTGTCCACTGCCAATCATCCAGCGGAATATCACCCACAGGCTTGCCGCCCGTGCCCACCCCGGCGTTGTTGATCATCAGGGTGATGCCCGGTGTAGCGGACTGCGAAAAAAACACCTGAGCTTGTGTCGCCAGCGCTTGAACCTGAACCACATCGCTGACATCGCAGGGCACTGCCATACCGGTTCCGGACGGCATCAAATCGATGGTTTCCTGGGCGGCGATCAGGTTAATATCCGCACACACGACACGCGACCCACGCGCAGCCAGCTCCAGCGCGAAAGCCCGGCCAATCCCGCTTCCGGCGCCTGTCACAACCGCATTGGCGTCGTATGAGGTTTTACGTCTGACCATCCTTGAGCCCCCTAATTCGAACAGCATTGACCGTTACAGTGAATAATGTAAGAATAAGTTGAACTTTTGTTCGGATTCAATTCGGAAATTGACATGACAAGAAAACCCCAGCAAACGCGATCCAAAATGACCGTCGACGCCATCATTGAGGCGGCGTTTATATCCGTGGCAGAGCGGGGCCCTTCGGCAACAACAACGCGGCATATCGCGGATATTGCCGGGATTGGCGTCGGTTCGGTGTATGAATATTTCACCAACAAGGAAGAGATATTTGCAGCGATGAACGATCGCTTTGTGTCGGAGGTCACGCAGATGATCCGCAGCGTTACGCCAGCACTTGTTCGGTTACCGATCAACGAGGCGATCTACGAATTGATCATGTCGTTTGCCCAATTGCTCAGGGCCAACGATGAACGCTATGTCAAATGTGCAAGGGCGTCCATGCTGTTTGATCGCCAGGACAAGATGGGATCGGTGTACCGTGCGCTGATGGACCTGTTTATCAAACACACGATGAACCATCCAGAACACATGCAATTACGCAATGTGGACACGATGAGCTACATCTTTATCAACAGTGGAGTGTTTACCTTGGTGCGTCACATGACGGACCCAACACCCACCTTCAGTTTTGAAGACCTGGCGCAAGGCCTGGCCGACATGGTGGGCCACTACGTGAGCAAAGAACTCGAATTACTCCAAACAGCTTAAGCACCAGCACATCTTATTCATCTCATCGGATCCACAAGAATGACAACACAGCAGCACGGGGACACAGCGCACGTTCACGCCATTATTATCGGTAGCGGGTTTGGTGGCGTGGGTATGGCGATTTCATTAAAAAAAGCGGGGATTGATTCATTTGTCGTGCTCGAAAAGGCCAGTGGCGTGGGCGGTACCTGGCGCGACAATACCTATCCAGGCGCTGCCTGCGATGTGCAATCACATTTGTATTCGTATTCGTTTGCACCCAAACACGACTGGTCGCGCAAATTCGGGGTGCAGTCAGAAATTTTGCAATACATCACCGACTGCGCCACACGCTTTGGTGTGATGCCGCATATGCGTTTTGAGCATGAAGTCCAAACCGCGGTGTTTGATGAGGCAACGAACCAATGGACTGTCTCATGTGCCAACGGTACCTGTTTTACAGCGGCGATTGTGATAACCGCCTGCGGTCAGTTGAATCAACCGGCCTATCCGACCATCCAGGGGGCAGATTCCTTTCAGGGCGAGGTGTTCCACTCATCGCGCTGGAACCACGACATCGACTTGCAAGGCAAGCGGGTTGCGGTGATCGGTACCGGCGCCAGTGCCATTCAGTTTGTGCCGCGTGTGGTAAAGCAAGTCAGCGCAATGAGCTTGTTTCAGCGTTCTGGTGCCTGGGTGATTTCCAAAGGAGATCGCCCCTTCAAACCCTATGAACAATGGGCTTTTAAACACATACCGGGTTTGGATCCGATCTACCGCAGCTTGATCTACTGGAAAAACGAAAGCCGCGCGATTGCATTTACGCGCTTTGGATTTTTGCTCGAAGCCTTCGCCTTGGAAGCCAAATGGATGGCGCGTCGTCAGGTGAAAGATGCCGACAAGCGGCGGCAAATTATCCCGACCTATACCATTGGTTGTAAACGTGTGCTGATGGCCAATGACTGGTATCAGGCCATCAACGACGAACGAGTTCGCCTAGTCTGTGAGGACATTGCTGCCATCAACGAGACAGGTGTTGTCACCGCTGACGGGCAACAGCACGATGCCGATGTGATCATTTACGGCACCGGATTTAAAGCCACAGACTTTTTAACACCGATCCGCGTAACGGGTACGGGTGGCGTGTCGCTCAATGAAGCATGGAAGGACGGCGCGGTGGCGTACAAGGGGATTTCTGTCGCAGGTTTTCCGAACCTGTTTATGTTGTACGGGCCCAATACAAACCTGGCACACAGCTCGATTGTGTTCATGCTGGAGGCGCAAATTCACTATGTGATGCAATGCATCAAGACCATGCAGGCCAGGGGCCTCCAACGGATGGATGTTAAGGTGCAGGCGCAAGATCAGTACAGCGCCACGATTGAAAAACAGCTTGGCCACAGCGTGTGGGAATCGGGTTGCACCTCGTGGTACAAGACGGCATCGGGGAAAAACGTGATCAACTGGCCCGGCTTTACATTCACCTTCAGATCCATGACACGGGTTCTGGACCTGAAGGCGTATGAATTAAGCTGAACAGTCAGGCTGCCGGGTCAGGCTAATCAGGCTGCGTAAAACGCTTCCAGGCGACCCAGCAAACCGGCTTTTTCAGCGATCGCTTTTGATTTTTCGCGGTAGCTTTTATTGATGCTGTCGCACAGTTTGGCCATACGCTGCTGTTCGGCTTTGCCCATGTGCTCGGTGATCATGCCCAGTTCGGCAATCAAGTCGTCCGATGTGAAAGCCGCTTGAATGAACTCGGTCAGCTTGGCATCGGGCAATTTGCTGGCCAGTTTGGAGATACGGTCTTTGCGCTGCGCAAACATGGAGACACGCAAATTGGCCTCAGCCGTGGGCACCACTTCCATCAGCACCATGAGCTTGTCTTCAGGAAGAAAATCCGTCATGGCACCCATGATGTGAAAATCACCGGCAATAGCCATGATACGCGTCACTTCCTTCATCAGCTCGACGGGCAAACCTGCGAGCATGGGCTCTGCCCGCTCAGGGATTTGCTCGCGTGACACTTCGGTCATGAACTCGGCATCAAAGTGTTTACACATGCTGGCGACCTTGTCGATCGGTGTGTAGTAGGACAGGTTGGCGGTGATCGCCGGACCAAATACTTTTTTACACAGTAAGGCGCTGATGGCATCGGGAGCCAGTTTGCCAGCGCCTGCCAGCTTTTTAAACAGGTCTTCAAACTCGTCGAGCAAGGTATTTTGAAAGCGCTGACGAACGGCTTTCAAGCCATGAGCGGACAAGCTGTCCAGATACGATAAACCTGCCTCTGACGTGTGCAGGGTTTGGGCAAGGCGACGCAATTCGGTATGACGATCCATGATTTACAGTCCAAACATTTTTTTAACAGGGCCGCGGATGATCCAGGGCAGATGGCCTAATGCATCTTGCATGGCCTGGTTCAAATGCTTTTCATGGGTTCGTTTGGCGGCTTGCAGATCCTTGAGCAGCTGTTGTTGCTGCTCGACGGACAATGCCGCCACTTCCTTGATCTCAGTCCCCAGCAGCGCTGCCAGCGCCGGAATGATTGTGCTCATTGTTATCAGTTCTTTTATGTTGTGTTAATTCCAACGCCAGAAAGAGTCTCCTTCTTCCAGCATGAATTTGGCCAGTACCATCTTATGAACTTCGGAGGCACCGTCCACAATACGCGCTTGACGCGCGTAGCGGTAAATCCATTCTAGCGGAGTGTCTTTGGAATAACCACGGGCTCCGTTTAGTTGAATGGCTGTATCGGCGGCTGCATGCAGGGTGTCAGCACACCAGACTTTGGCCATCGAGATCTCTTTGCGCGCAAAATGGCCTTGATCGAGCATCCAGGCGGCATGCATCGTGAGCATGCGCCCGATTTGAATTTTCATTCCAATATCCCCGAGCAGTCCTTGTACTGACTCTTTGTGCGCCAGTGTGACGCCTCCACTTTGACGAGTGGACACGTATTGCTGCGCAATCGCCATGCTACGGCGGGCCAGTCCGAGCCAGCGCATGCAGTGCGTCAAACGGGCAGGTCCCAAACGGATTTGTGTGACTTTAAGACCGTCACCCACATTCAACAGGCGCGCGTGGTCCGGGATCTGAAGGCCATTAAATGCCAGTTCACAGTGGCCACCGTGCTCTTCCGGGCCCATGATCGCAATGCGACGCACGATCTCCCAGCCGGGTTGATCCTTGTCAAACAGGAACGCGGTGAGCCCCTTGCGGGGGTCGTCCGATGTTTTGGCGATCAAAATGAAATGCTGTGCAATGCCTGCACCCGTGATAAACCATTTACGACCGTGAATAGTCCACACATCACCCTGCCGTGTGGCCGTGGTCTGGATCATGCTTGGGTCTGATCCGCCCCCCGGGGCAGGCTCTGTCATGGCGAATGCGGAACGCACCTTGCCATCGACAATCGGTTGCAACCAGCGCTCTTGTTGTGCGGACGTCCCGATTTTTTGAAGCACCATCATGTTGCCGTCATCGGGGGCCGCGCTGTTAAATACCACGGGGCCAAACAGCGATCGGTTCATCTCTTCATAACAGGCAGCCATTTCGGCCATGGACAAACCCTGCCCACCCCGCTCCGGCGGCATCTGCAAGGCCCATAAACCGTGTTCACGCGCCTGCCGGCGAAATTGTTGCAAGGGGGCCTCGGCGATGTTTTCGTGTTCATCAAAGGTGCCGGGGATGGCCTCTGCCGGGATCAGGATCTGATCCACAAACTCAGCGATTTGTTGGCGCAGCGACTCTACGCGTGGGGATAAATGAAAATCCATGGGTTCCTTAATGGTAATGCGTTGTGCGCACTTAGCGCAGCAACATCGATTCAAGATGCTCCGGGTGATCGATCAGATCAACGGCCCGCTGCGCGAGCGCCAAGCCCAGCAACCCGACTTGTGCCGCATTCTCGCCCACGGCATTGCCCGCCAGTGCACGGGCGGCAATTCCCTCAAAAATGACAGCAAAGCGGAATAACGAAAATACATAGTGAAAGACGGCAGGGACCGCAACTTGAGTACCCTGTATTGCACGATGCGCCACATAGTGGGCCAGATAATCAGCCAACGTGGGTATGCCAAGAGAAGCGTGATCCAGACCAAGAATGCCGCCATACTCCTGCGGATGGGTGATCCATGCCAGCGTGTTGAATGAGACGTCGGCCAGCGGATGGCCCAGGGTAGACAGCTCCCAATCGAGAACGGCAATGACGCGAGGCTCGGTCGGATGAAACATCAGATTGCCCATCCGAAAATCACCGTGGCAAATGGTGCTTTGCTCGTCCAAAGGAATGTGCTGCGGTAACCACTGGATCAGACGATCAAGATGGGGGTTATCGCGTGAACGCGATTGCTGCCATTGGCGTGACCAACGCGCCACCTGTCGTGAAAAAAAACCACCCGGCTTGCCATAATCAGACAACCCAAGCGCCGCCCAATCAACATTGTGGAGTTGAGCCATGGTGCGTGCCATGGACAGATACATCTGGTGGCGATCATCCGGTGATACGCCCAGCGCATCGTAACCGGGAAAGACCCGTCCCTGCAGCTTGCGCATGAGATAAAACGGTGTACCCACCACCGAGCGGTCATCGGAAAAACACAGCACTTCGGGGACCGGAACATCGGACTGCGCCAGCGCCTGCATGATGCGGAACTCACGATCCACCGCGTGTGCCGAGGGTAAAATTTCACCCACGGGCTGCTTGCGCAGCACCAGTGCGAGATTATCGAAATCAACAAAAAATGTGGGGTTGGATTGCCCGCCGCCAATCGGCGTCAAGCGCATGGGGCCTGAGGCAGACAAGTGGCGAATAATCCAGCGCTCCAGCGCAGACGGGTCAAAGCCCCAGGGGGATGCATGTGCACTCAATCTGTGTCCCGCTTCAAACCGAAAGGGTTTTACGTTAACACAGCTTGGCAGTCAAAGTGCACTGAGGCGATTGACTTGGGCTTCGAGCCTTTCGAGTACCGGTTTTAGCCGGTCGCCGTCAGAAGTCGGCACGGCAGGCACCGCAGCGATGCCGTGTTTAATCAATTGGATCAAAGCCTCGGTGACCGCATCGACATCCAGCGAACCGCGCCCACAAATAAAATTCCACGCGTGGTGCTCCATGCCACCGTAAACCACATCGCGTATCAGGGTTAAAGACAAGCCCTGTTTAAACACGCCCTGCTCGGCGCCCTGAGCAATCACGGTCATCAACAAGCCGGTGTAGCGCTTATTGAGTTGATGCAGGTCCGAGTGCAGATAGTCCTGCTCGGAACGTACTTCGCGAAACATCAGGCGACACAGGCGCGGGTGATCCACCACGGTCTTTAAGTGCCTCCAAATCAAAAAACGCAATTGATTCGAAGGGCCTGCAATCCCTCGGATATCTTGCTCGTACTGCCCCACCAGCTCCGCATACCAATGCTCAATAGTTTTGAGAAGCAGCTCGCGCTTGGAGGGGAAATACTTGTAGATCGTACCCTCCACAATACCGATGGAGGCCGCGATGTCGGACACGGCGGTTTGCTCGTAACCATACTCGGAAAATGCGGTGAACGCGGCTTGTAATATATCACTCAGGCGCTGCTCACGGCCCGGCCGCTTGGTCACTGTCACGAGGCCAACACCGCCAACTCGGAGGCGGACAGAGGCAAGGGCATGTCCATCAACACCTGGGCAAATAATTTGCCCTGGGGATCGTAACGCAAGGAGGCCATGCCCCCGCCCCCCAAGGCATCGTGCAACACAAAGTTAAAACCATTCAAACCGGGCCAGTCAAACCGTTCTACCACACCGTCGACCTGATGGCACAGGTAATTTTTAACCGCTTGTGCCGTGACATGTGCAGCCAGAATGCTCAGGTACTGCGGCTTGAGCGCCAGCACGCCAATATTGGCCTTGTTGCCTTTGTCACCGCTGCGGGCATACGCCAAGCGGCTCAGCGGGAGGGTTGTTTTTTCTTGGTCCGCCTCAGCGCCGCTCGGTGTTGCCAGCGACACCTGCGCTGGCGAACCGGGCAGAAGGCTACCCGAGGCAGGAGATGACGGGGTTTTAGCCCCGAAGGAGCCGCCTTCATTTTGAACCAGCTCCCCGTTGACCTGCACCGTCACCGGGAGCATGGTTTTATCCACCCAACAGGAGAACAGGCGAATCAATGGGGTGACGGCCGGGCGGCCCCCTGAAAACCCGGTGATGCCCTGCGCCATGGAGGTGGCCGAGGGCAAAAACTCTTTGGAAAACACGTCCAACGCGTGTTTGCTGGCGTGATGCACGGACAGCTTCAGGATGACCTCGCGTGTCTGCAACGCTCGGCTATACCGCCCATACTGCGACTCGGCACCGAGCACTTCGATATCGGTGCGCAGATAATCTCCCAGACCACGCTCGTTCAGTAAACGGCGAGTGCGCTTTAAAATCGCCTGAGCCACCGCGTGGGCTTTGGCCACTGCCTGTTGCCCGCCAATCATCATCGTGCCAGTGGAGCGAAACCCATCCTGGTAGGTCACCGACGCTTTGTAATGTGCGGTGGGGGCACGACCTGTGGCGCCTTGCACCAGCACCTGATCTGCCGCCAGCTGGGTAACGGACACCTTTGAAAAATCGCAGATCACATCAGGCAACAGGTAGGCGGCCGGATCGCCGATTTCGTAGACAATTTGTTCACTGACCGACGATACGGTGACTGCGCCTGCGGTACCTGCCGGCTTGGTCAGTACAAAACGGCCATCGGCATAACACTGCGCAATCGGAAACCCCATGTTGTCCCACCCCTCACCCCCCGACTGCCAATCGGTCACAATACCGCCGGTGGCCTGGATGCCGCATTCGAGCACATGCCCGGCCAAGCTTCCAGCCGCCAGCAGATCGTAAT
>DAITMV010000082.1:0-12288 GCA_036834985.1 Burkholderiaceae bacterium
GCATCAGGTTTTCTCAACTGCGCTCCCTCGACTTCAATAAAGCTGGGGCAAAAACCTTTGACACACGAGAAATCTTTATTACAGGCCGACTGGTTAATCGCACGCTTGCGTCCAAAGGCAGTATCCAGGGGTTCAATCGAGATGCAATTGGACTGTACAGAACAATCTCCACAGCCTTCACACACCCGATGATTGATGAACAGGCGTTTATCAGGATCCGGGAATTGACCACGCTTGCGCCGACGGCGTTTTTCCGCTGCACAGGTTTGCTCGTAAACGATGGCACTGACACCACCCTGCTCACGTAAGTAACGCTGGATGCTGTCCAGCTCGTCGCGATGACGTATATCAACACCAGAGGCCAGTTCGCTATTACCTATCCAGCGCGAAGTGTCATCGGAGATCAACACAATCTGACTGACACCCTCGGCCTGCAACTGGCGTGTGATGCGTGCTGGGTCGATTACGCCCTCGGCGGCCTGTCCTCCAGTCATTGCAACGGCATCGTTGTATAAAATTTTGTACGTGATGTTCGTCTTGGCTGCCACGGCCGCGCGTATGGCCAACAAACCCGAATGCTGGTAAGTGCCATCACCCAGGTTTTGAAAAATATGCGCAGTTTTGGAAAAGGGGGCAGCACCAATCCACTGAGCGCCCTCACCGCCCATCTGACTGAATATCTTGGTTTTTAACGCGGGTTGCGACAATGCCATCACGTGACATCCAATACCACCACCGGCCACCGATCCCTCAGGGGTTTTCGTAGAGGTGTTGTGCGGACAACCCGAGCAAAAAAATGGCGCACGAATCGGAATCACCGTATTACGGGGTGCAGGTACAGGGGTCGATCGGGCCGCCACGATGTCCAGCCGCTCATTCAGCGACACGACTGAGGTGCTAACGCTGCCCTGCCCTTGAGGCACTACGCAAGGTACCGTCTGAATAATTGAATGCGCTACCGCGCGCGCCACCAGTGCCTTGGCCACCAGCAAGGGCGTAAACTCGGACACCTCCGGCAGGAGCGGCAGGCCATGTGTATCCGTTTTACCTGTAATGGCTGGGCGTTGATCCGATGGGTGGTGGTAGAACGCCTCCTTGATTTGCGCCTCCACCACGCCGCGCTTTTCCTCGACCACCATCAACTCCTGATGGCCCGTCGCAAACGCCATCACGCCATCTGTTTCCAGCGGCCAGCTCATGGCCACTTTGTAAACAGAAATACCCATACGACTCAAATCTGCTGGACCCAACCCAAGATCATCGGCGGCTTGCATGAAATCCTGATGAGCCTTGCCCACCGTCACGATACCCAAGCGGGGTTGGTCCGCTTGAATGATGGTTCGATCAATTTGATTGGCCTTGGCCCACGCTTTGACTGCAGGCAAACGCTCCTGGATCAATCGACGTTCCAACTCAGCCCGATTCTGCGGCCAGGCTATCGAAGGGTCCCAATTTAATCCATGGGCTGGCGGGGTAAATTCAGTGGGGGTTACAAACTCAGGGAAGCGGGCCAATTCAAAGGTGGCTGCTGTTTCAACCACCTCAGCGATGGTTTTTAAGCCCACCCATACTCCGGCGTAGCGCGACATCTCAAAACCTGCCAACCCCAGAGTCAAGATATCCTGCACATTGGCTGGCTGCAAAATCGGGATCGAAGCCGATTGAAAAATACCGTCGGTCTGGTGTGGATACATAGATGATTGAGCGGCATGATCATCGCCCGATACCGCCAGCACCCCTCCTAAACGTGAAGTCCCCAGCATATTGGCCGTACGAAACACATCACCGGTTCGGTCAACGCCGGGCCCTTTACCGTACCACACACCAAATACGCCATCGACTTTAGTTTCGCCATAGGAAGCGTGCATTTGTGCGCCCCACAGCGCCGTGGCCGCCAGGTCTTCATTTAACCCCGGCTGGAACACCACATCAAAACTGTTCAGTACTTTGGAGGCCTTCCACAGCTGTTGATCGTAGGCGCCCAGTGGTGATCCTCGATACCCCGACACCAGACCGGCGGTGTTTAGACCGCGTTGCCGATCCATCATGCGCTGCATGATCGGTAAGCGCACCAGCGCTTGAATACCGGTCATATACACTTTGCCGTCAACGCGGGAATAGATGTCGTAGGTGCTTAAAGCGTGGGTCATGATGTCTCTTTATTATGAGGAGCAAATACCGGATTCACATAAAAAGTATAGGCTCAGGACATCACTTTATTTAACCAAAATTGACCCTCATAAAAATCATTTTTAGTATGAAAAAACTAATAAAATTATCAAATGATGATATTTTTTACTACGATTTAGATTGATCCAAAACACCCGTTTTATTGGGCCGATGACTCATTCAAGAAAGTCGTTGCCGTCAGCAAGATAGGGAGAGGCACCCATGGAATCTCGAAGTGACGTAGCCCCGGACCAATCGCCGCTTTTACATAACTGATCAATCACATCAACCACCAAACGCAACACTGCCCGTTTGGGATTGGTCATGGGTATATTTTTAGATGTACAAATAATCAGCGTGCGAAAAATACCATCCGGACCAATCCGATGGGCCTGTAAGGAGCCTTGGTTAATTTCTGGCTGCACTGGCGCTTTAGGGAAAATGGTGTGACCAATACCGGCCAACACCGCGCTCTTGAGAATCTGTACCGAGTTGATCTCCGCGACGACGTTTTTGATGGTCAGGTTTTCGACAGAGGCCTTCATATCAACAATTGCTCGCAGACAATGGTTGTGTTCCTTGCTGGACAGTACCAAGGGCAAGCTCAGGGTATTGGCCAGTGTCAGCGCCTGGCCCTCTGGCATCGGCGGATTGTTGGCCGCCGAAATGACAAACAGTTCTTCTTGAACAATCGGGCGGTATTTAAAACCATTTAACGAGATGTTGTCGGTCAGAATCGCAAAATCAACACGGCCCTGTGACAATTGATCAATCAGGTTGCCGGTCAGCTCTTCGTTGAGGTTTAGCTCAATGCCCGGGAAACGTTGACGCGCTGCAATATTTAGAGGAAGCGCCAGAGCATTGGAGACGCTTTGTGGAATGGCCAGCGCTACTTTGCCGACAATATGCTCGGCGGAGCTTTTGACCGCGGTACGTACATCATCAACCTGCTTGAGAATGGCCAATGAATATTCATAGAAAATTTTGCCGGTTTCAGTGACACGGACACCGCTGCGGGTACGGTCCAGCAATTGAGTGCCCAGCTCGCCTTCCAGATCAGAAATCTGTTTGCTCAAGGCAGACTGGGCGATGTAGAGGGTCTGAGCTGCACGTGACAAACTGCCGCTATCGACAATAGCCACAAAATATTTGAATTGGCGCAGCTCCACCGCAATAGTCTCCTGAACGGTCTACAGGAAACTATAGCATAGCCCCTTATTCAACAGACAAGCATTCGAGCGCCGCAACAGGCGCCGTGGATAACTCATCTCGGGAGCGATCCATGGAAAATATCTTACCCGGATTCATCAGATTAAACGGATCAATCGCCATTTTTATACTGGCCATCAGATCAATTGCATCGTCACCAAACTCCATGGTCATGTATTTCTGTTTGGTCAGTCCGATGCCATGTTCACCAGTGCAACTCCCGTCCATGGCAATCGCACGTTTAACCAAGCGGCTGGTGGCTTCGTTGACACGCTCTGATTCCTCTTCATTGGCAGGATCAACCAGAATGATCGCGTGAAAATTACCATCCCCCACGTGCCCAAGGATGGGGGCCACAAGACCCAATTCGTTAAAATCGGCGATCGTCTCATCGATACAGCGACTCAAGGATGAAATCGGTACCACGACATCGGTGGTCACTGCGCGCATACCGGGACGCAGTGCCAGCGCTGCAAAGTAGGCATCATGACGAGCCTGCCACAAACGGCTTCTGTCCTCAGGGTGACGCGCCCATTCAAAGTTCAGCCCACCATTGGCAAAGGCCAGCTCCTGTACCAACTCAGCTTGCTCAGTGACGGCCGTATCAGAGCCATGAAATTCAAAAAAGAGCGCGGGGGCTTCAGTCAAGGTTGTTTTGCTATAGCTGTTGATCGCTTTTATAGACAACGTATCCATCAGTTCAATTCTGGCTACCGGAATACCTAACTGTATGGCCTCAATCACGGTACGAGTTGCAGCCTCGACCGTGGGGAACGCACAAACAGCGGAGGAGACGGCTTCTGGTAGCGGATGCAACTTGACTGTTAACTCGGCAATGATGCCAAGCGTTCCCCCCGAGCCTACAAACAAACGGGTCAGGTCATACCCTGCAGCTGATTTACGGGCACGACCACTGGTGCGGATTACCCGGCCATCAGCCAGAACAACCACCAGGTTGAGCACGTTTTCACGCATCGTTCCGTAGCGCACCGCATTGGTACCGGATGCACGCGTGGCTGCCATGCCCCCGATGGAGGCATCAGCACCGGGGTCGATCGGAAAAAACAAGCCGGTACCATGCAAGGCTGCGTTCAGTTGCTTGCGGGTCACACCGGGCTGGATCGTGACATCCATATCGTCCTGGCGAATCTGGACAATTTTGTTCATCTCCGACATGTCGATACACACACCGCCGTGAATGGCTTGCAACTGCCCTTCCAGTGAGGTGCCAGCACCGTAGGGCACGACAGGTACCTTGTATTTAAAACACAGCTTGACCACTTGAACAATCTGCTCAAGCGACTGGACAAACGCCACGCCCTGTGGGGGCATCCCCGACAGCGAACTCTCGTCCGAACCGTGCTGCAGGCAAATGGCATCACCTGTACTAAAGCGCACGCCATCAATCAGTCGGATCTGCTCTACAAATGCCTCAGGCAGGGCTTTAAGTGCGAGGGCCTGGATAATCTCTGTGCTCATGACAAAATACTCGGTATCAGTGGATATTTAACGGTTCACTTCGTTGGCTGGAAGCAGCAAGGTCAGCAACGAACCAATGAGCAGCGACCCCGCCAGTACGTACATCGCAAGGCTGGTGCTGTGGGTTAAGTCCTTGACCCATCCCACCATGTAGGGGCTTACAAACCCAGATAAATTTCCAATCGAATTGATCAGTGCGATACCGGCAGCAGCTGCACTACCTTTCAGAAAAGCAGTGGGCAGGCTCCAGAATGAGGGTAATGCGCTTAACACACCCACCAGAGCGAGCGTCAATGTTGCAATAGCCGCCGTTGTGTTGGTGCCGTTAGAGACACTCAGTACAAAACCAATGGCGCCGATCATGCCGGGAATTGCGACGTGCCATCGACGTTCTGCGCGACGGTCCGAACTTCGGCTGCTGTAAATCATTGCTACCACGGCAGCGGTGTTAGGAATGGCGGTTAAAAAACCTATGCTGAGCGGATCAGACACCCCCGTGGCTTTAATCAGTGATGGCAACCAGAAGCTCACGCCATACAAGCCAGCCACCAGACAACAGTAAATAACTGCAATCAACCAGACTCGGGGGTTTTTAAACATCTGCCCCATCGAATCGCCAGATTTAGACGCGCTGTCCTTGGTCACTTCCAGTTCAAGAAACCGCTTTTAGTCCTCGGTAAGCCACTTGGCGTCGCGTACGTTGTTATCCAGAAATGCCAGGACAAGTACACCTAAAATAATCGAGGGCAGACCTTCAAAAAAGAACATCCACTGCCAACCGTTCATGCCCGCCACACCACTGAACTGCTTGAGCAGCCAACCGGACAAGGGGCCGCCAATAACACCCGACACCGGGATGGCAGTCATAAACAACGCAGAGATGCTGGCCCGCCGATGTGATGGATACCAGTAAGTTAAATACAGGATGATTCCGGGGAAAAAGCCGGCCTCGGCTGCACCCAATAAAAAGCGCATGATGTAAAACGTCAGCGGGGTAGAAACAAACATCATGAGCGTTGACAACAGCCCCCACGTGATCATGATACGAGCAATCCATACCCGTGCCCCTACCCGATGCAGCAATACGTTGCTGGGCACCTCAAACAGAAAATAACCAATAAAGAAAATGCCAGCGCCCAGTCCGTAAATCGTTTCGCTGAACTTCAGATCATTGAGCATCTGCAGTTTGGCAAAGCCGACGTTGACGCGATCCAGATACGCCACGATGTAGCAAATAAAAAGGAACGGAACTAATCGGGTTGTTACCTTGCGATATGTCTGTGTCATATCGACGGTAGCCTGTTGCGGACGCAACAAGAGGTCGGGATTTGATATCACATTGTCTCCTTATCTTTTTTTTATAGTGTACGCAGAAGCGATTGGGAGGACGAAGTATGGAATGCGCATGGCGGTATCTCAAAACAAGATAAGTCGCACCACCACCATGGAAGGTGTAGGCCGGGAAGCCTATTTACTCTTTGTTGGGTGATGCAGACACGACTTCGAGATAATCTTTAAATGCCTGCGCAATCGGCCCCAGCGTTGACGATTTTTTCCAGATCAAACCGATTTCCATCGGTTGAATTTCGCTTTTCAAAGGCACTCGGCGAATCCGTCGGCCTTCCAGAGACCAGGGCCTGAACACCATATCCGATAAAATCGTCACACCAAATCCCAGCGCAACCATCTCTCGGACAGCCTCCATCGAGGAGGTACTTATCATGGTCACCGGCGACAAACCGGCGATTTGCCAATACTGTCTGGCTGCGACGTCTCCCTCATCCACATGCGGCAGGATGTAGGGAAACTTTGCCACCTCCGACAAGGTAACCTGGGATTGTTCGGCCAGCGGGTGGTCGGCAGACACCCACAACTGTCGGCGAGAATTCGCGAGCGCCTGCCGTTCAAATAAATGCGGTTGGGCGATGTTGGACAAAATCGCGACCGCCATCTCGATACGTTCGTTTTCAATCGCCGTTTCGATGGTTTGACGAGGATACTCAACGGGTATGATTTTGACCTGCGGATGCTTTTTCTGAAAACGCGCAATCAAGGGCAAAATGAAGTAACCCAGCACCGTGTAGCTGGCGGCAATCTCGAGAGTACCTGCCAGGTGCGGGGCGGCCTGAAATGGATTACGGGCGGTGTCTTCAGCCACTTCCAGCAAAGTAAGGGCTTTTTGAAAAAATACATTGCCCTCGTAGGTCAATGCAACCCCATTGCGGCTTCGCTCAAACAATAACCGATTGAGTGTCCGTTCAAGTTCCGAAATAGCAGATGTCATGGCCGATTGCGATACATTGCAATCAACAGCTGCTTGCGAAATTTTCCCGCTCTTGGCAGCCGCTACAAACAGCTGGAGTTGACGCAGAGTAAATCTGAGGTGGTGCTGTGTCATTGGCGTTGCCCAAGTCAGAAGCGATGTGAATATCTTGACGCATCCATTTTGATCTGCATGACAAAAGACTTCAACCATGCCACATAACACCATTGGCCCAAAGAACAGACAGTAATCTACGTCATAGTTGTAAAACCAGGGCAGCAAGCTTGATTTCATAGGCTTGCATGCTCTTTTCTTTCACATGACCATAGCCTTGGATCTGTTGCGGCAAACGTGCAATCTCAACGGCAATCTTCATACGCTCCGGAGTCAGGTTACCCGACAAGTGATGCATCTGAGCCATGAAGTCTTCAATCAAGCGGCGCTCTGCCCGACGTTCAACCGTGTACCCAAACACATCAAACACCGTGCCTCGCACAAACTTCAGACCAGCCAGCACGGCAAATATCGACATCATCCAGCCTCCAAAGGGACGCTTGACCAGATGCCCTTTGGCATCACGCTTTGAAAACAGGGGCGGCGCCAGATGAAAACGCACCTTGACCTCTCCTTCAAAGCTATCCTTGACCTTTGACATAAAGCCACTGGACCGGTGCAAGCGTGCAACCTCATACTCATCCTTATAGGCCATCAGCTTGTACAGGCTGATCGCCACCTGGCGCGACAACTCGTTGCCGCCCACACACTGCTGTTCAGCGGCTGCAATCGCTTGTACAGCCTCCAGGTACCGTTTGGCATAACGTGCATTCTGATAATCGCTCAGCCGCTGTGCCCGGTCTTTGACAATGCTGTCGAACGACTGCAAGGTCGGATTTTTAACAAACTGAATGGTTTGTTCCTTCAGCAACCCGGCTGATTTGAGCACGTAGTTCAAATCAACTGCGGCATGTCGTCCCCACAAAAATGCCGTTTTATTCATTTGGACAGCGGCCCCGTTGATTTCGATGGCCTGCTCAATGGCTCTTAAGCTCAAGGGAATCAGCCCCTTTTGCCAGGCCACACCGAGCATCAGCATATTGGTGGCGACCGCATCACCGAGTAAGGCCGTCGCGATCCCGGTTGCATCCAGCGAACTCTGATGTACCGTACGACCTGAGATCACATCAACCAATTCATCGGCATCCACCGACCAGTCCGGGTTACCGGTGAACTCTCCTGTCGGATGAATATCGGTATTGAGCACAGCATGCGTCCTGTGCGGATTGATCAACTGCAAGGCATCTTTACTGCCCGACACCAACAAATCACACCCGATCAGCACGTCCACACACTCGGCAGGAATACGTGCTGAGAAAACGGCCTCACCGTGTGCTGCGATTCGCACATGTGAGGACACCGCCCCACCCTTTTGTGCCAGCCCGGCTATATCCAGCACCAGCACTTGTCGCTGCTCCAGATGAGAGGCCATTCCGAGAATAGCGCCAATCGTCACCACGCCAGTACCACCGATACCCGTGACCAGGACATTGGCAGCCGTTGTTTGCTGCAGCGGAATCGGTAAATGATCAGCGGGAGCCGGTTTGACCAAAGAGGCGGTTTGCGTCTTCTTGTAGGCCCCCTCCACCGAGATAAAACTCGGACAAAATCCCTTGCTGCACGACATGTCCTTGTTGCAGGCGCTTTGGTCAATTTCGCGCTTGCGACCCAGATCCGTCTCCAGCGGCAAAATCGACAAACAATTGGACTGAACGCCACAATCGCCACAACCTTCACACACCTCGGGATTAATAAACAAACGTGCGGGTGGATCCACCAGCTCCTTGCGCTTGCGACGACGACGCTTTTCGGCTGCGCACATCTGTTCATACACAATCACGCTTACGCCCGGCACCTGACGCAGTTGTATCTGCAGCGCCTCCATCGTATCCCGATGAGCCACCTGCACCCCGTTGGGCAAGCTGGCGTCCTTGTATTGGGCAAGATTGTCCGTCACCAGATGAATGTGCTTTACACCCTCAGCCCGCACCTGCTCAACAATTTGCTGCACCGACGGCGCGCCTTCTACAGGCTGCCCGCCAGTCATCGCAACGGCTCCATTGACCAAAATTTTATAAGTGATGTTCACTTGAGCAGCCACCGCAGCACGAATCGCCAGCGATCCTGAATGCATGTAAGTGCCATCGCCTAAATTGACAAACACGTGTTTGGATTTTGTGTAGGCCGCCTGGCCGATCCAGGTGACGCCCTCTCCCCCCATCTGCGAAAACGTCTCGGTGCTGCGATCCATCCACTGCGCCATGTAATGGCATCCAATACCCGCCAGTGCTTTGGACCCGGTGGGGACCTGGGTGCTGGTGTTGTGTGGGCACCCCGAGCAAAAATACGGTGAGCGCGTATAGGCCTTGCCAAACACATGGGCACTGCATTCATTGTGAATGGTCAAACCGCTTGTCAAACAGGCATCCAAGCGCTCTTGGGCAAATACCTTGAGCAAGCGACTGGCAATCACCGACGCAATCACGGCCGGCGTTAACTCGCCATTGGGCGACAATAAAATGCCACTGCTGGGCACCTGCACCCACTCACCCGTTTCATCGTACTTGCCCACCACGCGGGGGCGGGAATCCACCGGGTTGTTGTACAACTGTTCCTTGAGCTGGTATTCGATGATCTGACGTTTTTCTTCCACCACCAAAATTTCATCCAGTCCGTCGGCAAACTCTCGGACGACCTGTGGCTCCAAGGGCCAGGACACACCGATTTTCAACAAACGCACACCCAGTGATATCGCGATATCCGGTGTAATCCCCAGCATTGACAACGCCTCACGCACATCCAGATAACTTTTACCGGTCGTGATAATGCCCAGCTTGGCGTGTTGAGTCGTCCACAACTGTTTGTTCAATTGATTGAGTCGAACATACTCCAGGAGTGCGAACAGCCGCTCTCGCTGGAGGCGCTTTTCCTGCTCCAGCGGGGGGTCAGGCCAGCGAATGTGAAAACCATCTGCGGGAATCGGATAGGTATCAGGGATTTTGGTGGTGATATGACTTGTATCAATCTCCACGGACGAGGACGATTCGATCGTATCACTGATAGATTTGAATCCGACCCAGCAACCCGAGTAACGCGACATGGCAAACCCATGCAAACCGAACTCGATAAACTCCGCAAGCCCCGACGGGTTTAACACGGGAATCATCGCTGCAATAAAGGCATGTTCACTTTGATGGGGCAGACTGGAAGATTTGCAGGAGTGGTCATCACCGGCCAGCAGCAACACGCCGCCATGTTGCGAGGTCCCAGCGATATTGCCGTGCTTAAATACATCGCCGCAGCGGTCAACACCCGGCCCCTTGCCATACCACAAGGCAAATACGCCATCGACGGTGGCCTGCGGGTCGATCCCCAACATCTGGGTACCCCACACCGACGTAGCCGCCAGCTCCTCGTTTAAACCCGGATTAAATTGAATGTCATGAGACTGCAGATGCTTTTGGGTTCGCCACAGCTCTTGGTCCAATGCCCCCAAGGGTGAGCCGCGATAACCGCTGACAAACCCTGCAGTGTTTAACCCGGCGTGTTCATCGCGCCTTTTTTGTACCATCAACAAACGTACAATCGCCTGTGTGCCGGTGAGGTAAATTTTTCCGCTGTGTTGGGTATATTTATCGTCTAACGTGACGTTCAGTAACGCGCTCGCATCCATGCCCTTGACTACCCTGTTTGCTGTCTTTGATCGATAGCAGTATGCGCAGCAGCAAGGGTGGGGTAAAACGCAAAAGAGTGCTTTATACCATCAGTAAAATTGATGGTTACCCAGCTTGGATCCAACGGGGCGTCCCAGTTGCTCGCTGATCCATACGGCGCATTGGGCAATGCCTTTTAAATCAACACCAGTGTGTATTCCAAGCCGATGGAGCAGATCCACCACATCCTCAGTGGCAACATTACCAGACGCACCTTTGGCATAGGGGCACCCGCCAAGGCCCGCCACCGAGGCATCAAACACCGAGACACCCATTTCCAGAGATGCCACTATATTGGCAATGGCACGGCCATAGGTATCGTGATAGTGCCCCGCCAAGCGGTCCATTGGCACGCGAACAGCCACTGCATCAATCATGCGCTTGATATCGACAGGAGTACCGATGCCAATCGTATCGCCCAGACTCACTTCATAACATCCCAGTTGAGCCAGCGCCTCCGATACGTATGCCACAGCCTGCGGACGAATAGCCCCCTCATAAGGACACCCAACCACACAAGAAACATACCCCCGGACTCGTATCCCCTCACACTGGGCAATCACCATCATGGGTTCAAAACGCTTGAGCGAATCGGCGATGCTGCAATTGATGTTTTTCTGGCTAAAGCTTTCCGAAGCGGCCGCAAAAATCGCGATGTCTTTAACACCGACCTCCAACGCTGCTTCGAGTCCCTTGATATTAGGGATCAAGACCGGGTAGCGGGTATCCGTTTGGCGAGACATTCGACCCAACACCTGGGCTGCATCCGCCATTTGCGGTACCCACTTGGGAGATACAAACGATGTGGCTTCAATGCACCGCAAACCGGTTCGACCCAAACGTTCAATCAGCTCAATTTTTGTCTCAGTTGAAATCAGTTGCTTTTCATTTTGGAGCCCGTCACGCGGGCCTACTTCGACCAGCGTGACGTTTGATGGCATGGTCATGATTTTTTATTCTCCGTCATCTGCCTCAAACTCAAGCAACTCGTCACCGTCACGCACTTGATCTCCCACGGCAAAGCGATAGGCTTTGACCATACCCGTCGCCGGTGCATTCAAGGTATGCTCCATCTTCATGGCTTCAAGTACGATCAAGGGCTTGCCCTTGGCCACCCGGGCACCGGGCTCGGCCAGCAACGCAATCACTTTGCCCGGCATGGGTGCCAGCAAATCGCCATGGGTATCATGACTGCCTGCGCTGTAGGCCAATGGATCAATCCAGTTCAGCACATAGGCTGCACCATTAAAAAACACGTGTAACTTGTCCGACTGCTGGACAACACTGGCCAACACACCCCGACCCGACAACTGAAGCGTCATCGCACCTCGAACGCCAAGACGACCGCTGACCTGGGTCGTTACATCCGCTTGCGTCATCTCATATCCGATCGAACCATAC
>DAITMV010000083.1:0-12267 GCA_036834985.1 Burkholderiaceae bacterium
GACTTAAACGCAGGCCTGATCAACGAAGCTGAGGCCAAAAAGCGCCGCGCCGAAACCTCCCAGGAAGCCGAGTTTTTCGGGTCGATGGACGGTGCCAGCAAGTTTGTTCGCGGCGATGCTGTCGCCGGTATCATGATTCTGTTCATCAACATCATCGGTGGTTTTGCCGTCGGCATTTTGCAGCATGATTTGAGTGCCGCAGAGGCTGGTAAAAATTACGTGCTGCTGGCCATCGGTGACGGCTTGGTCGCCCAGGTCCCCGCGCTGGTGATCTCGATCGCAGCGGGTCTGGTGGTGGCACGTGTGGGTCAGGGTGAAGACATCGGTACCCAGTTAATGGGGCAGTTGTTTAAATCGCCCCAGGTGTTGGCCATCACCGGTGGTATTTTGTGTCTGTTGGGCCTGATCCCGGGTATGCCACACTTTGCGTTTCTGCTGTTTGGTGGCGGTATGGGTTTTCTGGCCTATCGCATGGCCGAGCAGCAGGCCAGTGCCCCCGCAATTTCTCAGGAGGCCCCTGTCAAGGCCGCAACAACGGAAACGTCCGAAGCCAGTTGGGACGATCTGGTGCCGGTTGATACGATCGCCATGGAAGTGGGTTACCGCCTGATTCCTCTGGTCGATAAAAATCAGGATGGCGACTTGCTCAAACGCATCAAAGCCATCCGTAAAAAGTTTGCCCAGGACATCGGCTTTTTGCCGCCCGCCGTGCACATTCGCGACAATCTCGAATTGCGTCCCAGCACTTACCGGGTCATGCTTAAAGGCGTGGCAGTGGGTGAGGGCGAGGTATTTCCGAACCAGTGGATGGCGATTAATCCAGGTCGCGTCTCAATGCAGCTACCTGGCACTCCCACAACGGATCCTGCATTTGGTTTGCCCGCCGTATGGATTGAAACCGGACTCAAAGAGCAAGCGCAGGCGGCTGGATACACCGTTGTCGATGCCAGTACCGTGGTGGCGACACACCTGTCACACATTCTGCAAACCTCGGCCTCAAGCCTCTTGGGACGCGCTGAGACGCAGCAATTGCTCGATCACTTTGCCAAGACAGCTCCGAAGGTGGTTGAGGATTTAACTCCCAAGCTATTGCCGATGACCGTGGTGCAGCGCGTCTTGCAAAACCTGTTGGATGAGGGGGTTCATATCCGCGATTTACGCTCCATTTTTGAAACCCTGCTGGAGGGTGGAGCCAAGTCTCAAAATGCTACGGAGTTGACGGCTGCGGTACGAATCGAACTGGGTCGCGCCATCGTGCAAGCCCTGGCCGGTTCTGCAGGTGATTTGCATGTACTGGTATTAGAGCCGCGGTTGGAGCAAATGGTGATGCAGGCCCAGTCATCGGTGGGGCCTGATGTGGTTGGCATTGAGCCGATGTTGGCGGAAAATATCTCTCAGCAAGCCAATGAGGCGGCCAACAAGCAGGAAGCCTCCGGCCAGTCGCCCGTATTGTTGGTTCCAGACAGCATTCGTATCCCACTGGTGAGGTTATTGCGTCGCGCTGTGCCGCGTCTTCGTGTACTGTCTCACAGTGAGATTCCAGAATCCCGAACTGTACGGGTCGCCTCCGTGATAGGAGCTAGATAATTATGATGCTTAAGAAATTTGTGGGCCCAACCACCCGCGACGCCCTCAAAAAGCTGCGTGAAGAACTCGGTGAAGACGCCGTGATTTTATCGACCAAACAAACCGCTGCAGGCACCGAAGTGCTGGCTGCATTGCCCGAAGCGTCTGACATCACGACGTCGCATGCCACCCCTTCGGTTGCAGCGCCCGCCCAGCCGTTTTCATGGACCCGGGCTCAGCGCGAGGAGCATGCGCGTCAGCAGGAGGCACAAGCCCGTCCTGCTGAGCGCGATACGTCGCCCCGTCAGTTCGGAGTGCGTCAGGCACCATTGCAGCCCACCCCTGAGCGCGATGCGCCCGTTCGTCAGGCCGCGGTACGCGACATCCGCGCTGTATCCTCCCCGCCTTACTCGCCGGAGCAACCAACCACGAACGCTTTGGCGATGCCCTCTGAGGTGCTGGGCGAAATCAAGGAAATGCGCCAGCTCCTTAAAGATCAAATGGCCATGCTCACCTGGAAAGACAGCGTGGAACGTAATCCCCTGCGAAGCCAGTTGTGGCGTGAGATGACCGATGCCGGTTTTTCTCCCGTTTTTGCGCGCACGGTGGTTGAAAAGTTGCCTGAAGATTTGCAGGATGATTCGGCACATCGGTGGTTGAACGATGTGATGCTGCGTAATTTATCCGTTTTCAAAAGTGACGACGATATTGTTGACCGGGGTGGCATCTATGCCCTGGTGGGGCCAACAGGGGTTGGTAAAACCACCACCACCGCGAAAATGGCGGCACGTTGTGTAGTCAAGTATGGCGCCCAATCTGTCGGTTTGATCACCACCGACAGTTATCGTATTGGCGCTCAGGATCAATTGCGTATTTACGGCAAAATTCTCGGTGTACAGGTTTACACCGCACAAACCGAGGGCGATTTACAGCAGCTGCTCGCCAGTATGGCGCACAAGCATCTGGTGTTGATCGACACCGTGGGCATGGGCCAGCGGGACTCTCGCGTCAGTGAGCAGACCGACATGCTGGCTTCTTCCAAGGTGAACCGCATTCTGTTGCTCAACGCGGCGGCGCAGGCTGAGACACTGGACGATGTAGCTCGTCACTACCGGGGTAGTGGTCTGCATGGCGCGATCATCACCAAACTCGATGAGGCGGTCAAACTTGGTGGTGTGCTCGATGTCGCGATGCGTCACCGGCTGGGTCTGCATTACATGGCCACAGGCCAGCGTGTGCCTGAAGATTTATTCCCGGCCGAGCCCAATTTGTTGCTCAAACGGGCGCTGCGTCCCTCCGGGTCGAGTACGTTTGGTACCTCAGACCAGGAATTGCAGTGGAAAATGGCGCATATGCCGAGCGCTGATCCAACAACCCTTCGATAAAATCATCGTATGGATCAAGCCAATACGCTCAGACATTTACTCGGCGCTCGCCACCAGGCCATCTCGCCGATCATCAGCGACGCCACCGGTATGGCTGGCTCGCTGGTGGCTGGCTATTTTGCAGAGGCATTGGCGCGGTCTGGCTTGTCGTCCGTGGTGCTGGATGGAGCCAAACAAGGTATTGCCCATGACCGGGGCCTGCGCGTTAAATTCGAGTTGGCCCATGTTTTGGCGGGCGACGTTAATTTGGAAGATGTGTGCTTGAATGCCGGTAGCCGCCAGTGGGTGGTGCCCTCGTACCGGGGATTTCAGTCCATGCAGCAATCGTTGTACTTGGCACAAGCCTTCGCCCAGCATCTGCATCGTTTGCCGGTGACCGCGGATGTCATTTTGGCATCCATCCCCACTCAGGCGATTGATGCGGCCATCGAATTAAGTCAACCTGACAGTGATTGGTTCTGGGTGGTTGCGCCCAAAGCACAATCCGTAACGGCGGTGTACTCGGGACTCAAGCATGTAGCCAACCGCTATCCCGATGTGCAGCATCGACTGATTGTGGCAGGTACCTCCGATTATCACGAGGCCGATCACGTATTTGCCAATCTGGTTGACGCCTCAAGACGTTTTTTGCATCTGCCGTTAGAATATGCCGGATTCATGCCGGCTACTAAAACACCGGAGCAGCGTCACGCGGGTAAGCGTGTCGCCACTGCCATGATGACCCGGGTGGGCCTGGGCGTGATGGCTTATTAAGGAAAACGGATGTATACCCCAACCGGAACGCTCGACAAACAGCAAACCATTGATCAGTACATACCGCTGGTACGTCGCATGGCGCATCACCTGATTGCCAAGCTGCCTCCGTCCGTACAAATTGATGATCTGATTCAGGCTGGCCTGATTGGCCTGATGGATGCCGTGTCCCGTTTTGAAGAGGGGCAGGGCGCTCAATTTGAAACCTATGCCTCACAGCGCATCCGCGGTGCCATGCTCGATGAACTGCGAGCCGCCGACTGGATGCCACGGGGCTTGCGTCAAACCCAACGCAAAATCGAATCGACCCTGCACAAGCTTGAACAATCATTGGGCAGACACCCCACGGAGCAGGAAATGGCAAAGGCCATGAATGTGCCGCTGGAGGAGTATCAGGAGATGCTGTTTGAGGCCCGTGGCACCCAATTGGTCTATTACGATGATCACGACCAGGATGATGGCGGTGGTGAGGCTTATGTCGATCGCCACGCCGCTGAAGACGACTCCAACCCCTTGGAGATGCTGGGTGACCAGCAGTTCCGCGACAGCCTGATCGGCGCCATTGAAAATTTGCCCGAGCGCGAAAAAATGCTGATGGGCCTTTACTACGAGCAAGAACTTAACTTTCGCGAAATTGCAGCAGTGATGGGGGTGACCGAGTCTCGTGTCTGTCAGCTTCACTCACAGGCCATAGCTCGTATTCGTACCAAACTCAAAGACTGGTGATCGGCCAACCCTGACAAATGCTGGGCGCGTGATATAGCGCTTGCCTGTTCAGGGTTATTCAGGTGATGATGCGGAAAATCCCTACAAAAAGTGGGTCAACCGTCCCCGATCATGACCTTGCAAAAAATACCGAACGCATTACATCGCCTGAACCGGCGATTACAGGTGGCCACCCTGTTGGCCGCAGCCACGCTGGCAGTGCCTTTGGCTATTGTGGCTTATGGTGCAGCCCACTCGCCCGATGCCCAGGTGTGGGAACGTACCTTCTGGGGCGTACTTGTATTTGGTGGCTTAAGTTCAGGGCTGCTGTTTTCACAAACGTTCACAAAAATCCGTAATGTCATGGAGCGGCTTTTGCAATCAGAGTCCCATTGGCGCCAACTGATGGAGCTGTCTGGTGACTGGTATTGGGAGCAGGATGCACACGGGCGTCTGGTCAATATTTTGCGCAAGGGTGTGGCGCAAAGCAGCGAGTCCGATGGCCCGACCTATCTGCCGTTTGTAGGGCTCAAGCGGTGGGAGGTCCCCGGGCTTGAACTGATCGGCATGACCTGGGATGAGTTCAAGGTCATTCTCGAGCAGGGACGACCGTTTGATCGACTACTGCTACTTTACAATACACAACAGGGACGACGGGTCTATTTTGAAACTACCGGACGCCCCATTGTTAATCAGGACGGCGTGTTGATCGGATATCGCGGCGTGTCAGTCAACCTGACCCAGCGCTATTTAAACGAGCGGCTTTTGCATGCCGAACGCCTATTCCTGCAAGGCATGTTGTTATCAATTCCGATGGTGGATTTACTCGCCCAGATTGCTCCCGCCTTGTGCGAATCGCTGGGTATGAAAAGCGACATCGCTATTTGGTGGGCTCAAGACGGTCCTTCTCCCTTGCGATATATTGGTAGTTCGAACAAACAGCTCAAGCTGCCTCCAGAATACGCCCAGCTACAGGCCGGTGCGCAGGCGCATGGCGCTATTCATCCGGTAGCCTCGCTTTTTGAAGGGGCTGACCATTGCTTTGTAGGGGCTCAATCCTTACCTGCTGAATGGCGTGAGGCTGCGCAAGCGTACCAGTCTGCATGGTTTGTTCCGGTCAAAGGCGGGGGTGAGCGCCCCTACGCCGTCATTGCGGTGCTGTACGCCGATTCGCAAGCCCCCGAAATCAAGGATCAACTGCGCCTGGCAGACGCTTGCCGCGTGATTTCGCTGGGCTTAGAGCGCATGTTCTTCGAGCGCGAGTTGCAGGATCTGAACCACACCTTGGAGCAGCGGGTCCTCGAACGTACCTCTGCCCTGACGCAGACCAATCAGGAGCTGGAAGCCTTCACTTACACCGTCTCCCACGATTTGCGAGCTCCTTTGCGAGCCATCGACGGGTTCTCGGGCATTTTGATGGAGGATTTTCGCGACACCCTGCCCGAGGATGCCGTACAACTGCTCAACCGCATCAGTAACAATGCCCGTCAAATGGGCGGGCTGATTGACGGTTTACTCGACTTTTCCCGTCTCCTGCGCGCCGATGTGAGCCGGGTACGTCTGGATAACCAGGAGCTGGTTGAACGGGTATGTGAGCAGCTCGATGCCAAGGCTCGGGCCACGCTCGTGATTGATCCCTTGCCCGACAGTACTGGTGACCCCGTGTTGATCGGGCAGGTCTGGATGAACCTGATTGATAATGCTTTGAAGTTTTCCAACAAGGCCGCCCAACCCACTGTGCATATATTTGCCAAAACGCTGGATGGGTTTGTTGAGTATTGTGTTCAGGACAACGGGGCCGGATTTGACATGGCATACAAGGACAAGCTGTTTAATGTCTTTGAGCGTTTGCATCATAAAAAAGACTTCGACGGAACGGGGGTCGGGCTGGCGACCGTCAAACGCATTATTGAACGACATGGTGGGGTGGTGTGTGCCGAGGGTAACCCGGGGCAGGGGGCTTGCTTTAGCTTCCGCCTCCCTGTAATTTCGGAATTGCCAGTACAGGCGTAACATAAGGCCTGTAGATAATAATATTGAAAGCAAAAGCCGTGACTGAATCTGCCCCCATCAGCTTGAAGTTAGCAGACGTTGTATTGGTGGACGACAACACCAACGATGCCGAGTTGGCCCTGCGTGTTGTCAGAAAAGCCCAGCCGTCAGCCCCCACTGTACTGCTCGAAGATGGTGAGCGCGCGATCGAGTATTTTAAAGGCTACAACAGCACCGATATCCACGCCGATGGCGCGATTGCCTTGCCCAAACTGGTCTTGCTTGATTTGAAATTGCCCAAACTCGATGGACTCGAGGTGTTGCAGGCCTTAAGAAGTCAGCCGGTATTTCAGGCCATGCCGATCGTTGTGCTGTCCTCCTCGAGGGAGCTGTCGGATGTGCGCAGAAGTTATGAGCTGGGTGCAAACAGCTTTGTAGTCAAACCTGTGCAGTTTGACCAGTACCTGGCCAGAATTACAACTTTGGTCAATTACTGGTTAACGATCAACGAGCTACCACGCGCGACATAGAAGCGCCTTGTTTGTTGCTGTATCCACCGTCTGGACCATACACGGCGGCCACCGCGGGGCGGGTGCTCTCAATCAAGATATTGATTCGAGCTTGCAAGCTCGATAACTGCTCGGCCACCAGGGTACCATTGAGGTCATTGAGGCGTTGAGCCTGTGCCACAGTCTCCTGAAACGTCTTAAACACAAAACCAATCCGCAGATCGCTTGTGTCGGCCTGCTTTACCCGTTCGAGCAAAGCATCCAGACCCGAGCCAAACCCCAGTTGTTCGGCATCATGAATCTGCTTTTTAAAACGTGCTTCCAGGCTCAACATCAGCTGTTCTTTTTTCAGAGCAATATCTACCAAGGCGTCCGAATTTAACCGGATCAGGCAGGTTTGTTCTTCTGAAAGCATATCCACCAAAGTCATGGCCATATCGCATTCCTCGGAAAGCGACTGGTGCAACTGGCTGATAGATGTAGCTGATGTCATGACGGTAACCTCAAATAAACGGTGGGGTCCTCAAAATGGCGGATGGGTTCATCAGCCTTTTCTTCGACCTGCCAATTCTTGTGCATCTCTTAATATGCCATCGGCCACAGCGCCCGAATTCACGGTGAACTGGCCGTTGCTGATGGCTGTTTTGATTTCTTCAACCTTGGCGGCATTAAAGGGAGCGCCGGTGTCTTTGGCGGCTGTTAAACCAGCGGCTGACAACGACACAGTGCCTTCGGACGTTGATGCCGAACCTGTTTTTTCGCTCTTGGCTGCACCTGAGGCTTTGCCTGCAACAGGTTTCCCCAAGGGGGAGGAGTCTAGATTTCCGTTAATTTTCATGATGTCACCGTATTAAGTGGGCCTGCACTGGGATCTTACTGATATTTACGGCATCAATTCCCGAATCTTTAGCCTTGCCGCCAACAAATTCATCAATCACAGCGCCACTTCAACGATTAGATCACTTCTGGCCGTCCCTGTCAGTACCTTACCTTGGGCGGTCTTGACACGGATCGTTTGTCCTAGCTGGGCTGAGGTCATGGCAACTGCATCGGCCATGATCTGAAATCCGGCGCCCTTGAGCGCAAGCCTGACTGCATCTCCCGTATTAACGGCAGGTTTGATCCGAACCATATCCGCTTTAATGGGGGCACCACTGCTAATTTGCCGGCCGGCTTGTTTGCCAATTACTTCGTTGACTGTAAGCCATGGACTGCTGGCCGGAAATTTACTGATTTCCAGTTCCTCTTCCCGGGTGTTGTCTTCATTCAATAAGTCTTGAAACTTGACCGGCACGCTGGCCACCGCAACGGGGGCAAACACTTTGGCATCCACTGCGACCCACACCATTTGTCCGGGGCAGTTGGCTTGTATCAGTGTGCGTCCCCACAGCCGCGAACCTTTAGGTAGTGCATAGCTGGGGTTGGGGCAGGACGGAGTGCCATACAGGGCCTGGTTAGCCTCCTGCTGGGCAGGGCTGATTTCCACACGCGCACCCGTTGGTAACTGGGTGTAGTCAACCAGTGCGTCCCAGGCCGACGGTGTGGCCGCTAACGAGCCCATCGACAGGGTGGCAGTCAATCCACAAACCATCCAATATAAAGTGCGTTTCATAGGTATCCCACATTTTTTAAAAAAAACTAAAAAATGCCCTCAAGTTATCTCAGGCTGTGCCGTAAACAGGTTTGGAACTGTTTCGACCCGATTTTCAGCAAGATTACCCGCACAACCATTCTCCAACGCTACGAATAAAAGCACTTTTCCTTGGTTCCTCAAGGGATTGGATTGTCACGTCTGGCCCAATAATGCACCTGTACTAAGTGTTTTTGGGTGACAGGACATGCTTGACAAGCTAACAGCATCAATCGATTTTGAAGCGCAAAGCCTTGCGTTGCGAGGCAAGCGTCAAGCCGTACTCACGTCCAACATCACCAACGCCGATACCCCCAACTACAAAGCAGTTGATTTTGATTTTGGCGCTGCCCTGCAATCTGCAACAGCCCCCATGGCGGGCATGCAGGCGCGCAACGCGGGCTCTGGCCTGGCCACAACACATCCGGCTCATATTTCCACGGCGGCAGCAGGTGCCTCGACCGAAGCACTGCTTAAATTCAGAAACGCGACCTCCCCGTCGGTGGATGGCAACACTGTTGACCTGGAATACGAGCGTGGGCAATTTGCTGAGAACTCCATCAAGTATGAGTCTGCCATGCGCGCGCTGGGGTCCGAAATTAAAACACTGCAAACCGCCATCACTGGCGGCAACAATTCGTAAGGGATAGCACATGTCCTCCTTATTAGACTCATTCAAGATGGCAGGTAGCGGCATGATGGCGCAAACCCAGCGCTTAAACACTGTCGCCAGCAACCTGGCCAACGCCGATACCGCCGCAGAGGTGGGCGGGCAGGCCTACAAGGCCCGCAAAGTCGTTTTTGAAACCGCGCTGAATCAGGCCGCACCGGGTGCTGCAGCGACTGGTGAGGTTCGGGTAAAAACCGTGGCCACCGATGAAACACCGGGTCGAAAAGTCTATGACCCCAAGCATCCCCTGGCCGACAAAGAAGGCTATGTGTTGATGCCCAACGTAAACCCTGTGGACGAGATGGTCGACATGATCGCCGCCTCCCGCAGCTATCAAACCAATGCGGAAGTGATGAACACCGCCAAAACGCTCATGCTTAAAACGCTGAGCATGTCCTAAGCCGTAAAGGAGAATTTCAATGGCTCTTGATTCACTCACCGCAAACACTGCAGCCACCGCGACTTCCGCGACGGCCAAAACAACCGGCACCAATAAAACCGCCGAGTTGACTGACGCCAAAGGTACGCAGGATCGTTTCATCAAGCTGTTGGTGACGCAGCTTCAAAACCAAGACCCGCTCAGCCCGATGGATAACTCCCAAGTGACCTCGCAAATGGCTCAGCTGAACACCGTGTCTGGCATTCAGAGCATGAACGACACCATGAAATCGATGGCTTCAACGTTTACCTCGGGTCAGACCTTGCAGGCCACCTCCATGTTGGGTCGCACGGTGATGTTTGAAGGTAACTCGATGACCCTCAAAAACGGCAAAGCGACAGGCGCCATTGATCTGGCACAGGCTGCCGACAAGGTGACGGTTGAAGTCAAGAACTCCGATGGCAAAGTGGTTCACACCGCTGACCTGGGTTTTCAGCAGGCCGGTTTGCACGACATTCAATGGGACGGCGTGACGGATGACGGCTCGAATGCGCCTCCCGGGTCTTATACCTTCAATGTTACTGCCAAAGCGGCGGGGGTTGATGCAACGTTTACGCCACTGTCCGTGGCATCCGTACAAGGTGTGACGCAGGCTGCCGATGGCGTGCGTTTGTTAACTGACAATTCTGGCGAGCAAAAGCTCTCCGATGTAAAACGAATTTTCTAAGGGGCGCAGAACATGGCATTTCAACAAGGTTTAAGTGGTTTGAGCGCAGCTTCCAAAAATCTGGAAGTGATTGGCAACAACGTATCGAATGCAAACACCATCGGTTTTAAAGCCTCGGGTGCGCAATTTTCGGATGTGTTTGCGTCCTCGGTCAATGGTGCCGGTGGTACAACGGTCGGTATTGGTACCAAGTTATCAAGCGTCAAGCAAAATTTTACGCAGGGCAATATTTCTGTGACCAACAACCCGCTGGATCTGGCGATCAATGGTCAAGGCTTTTACAAAGTCAAAAACGCGCTGGGCGATGAAATCTACACACGCAATGGCCAATTCAGCCTGGACGGTCAAGGGTTTGTGGTTAACTCCAGCGGCGACAAGTTGCTCGGTTACGGCTATGACCCTGTGACCAAGCTGCAACTGGACACCACATCACCCGTACAATTACCGCAGCGTCCGATCGCTCCCAAGGGGACCAGCACCTCGTCCCTGGAGGTGAACCTGGATGCCCGAAAAACAGCCCCGCCGGCAACGACACCGTTTGATGTGACGGATTTGACCAGCTACAACGACACCACTTCGATGGCGGTCTACGATCAACTGGGCGGCTCGCACACCATGTCGGTCTACTACCGTCGCGATCCTGCCGTGGCAGGCGTGCCTTCCAATACCTGGCAGGTGTACGCCACCATTGATGGCGCGCAAACACCTGCAGCGGTTCCTCCAGCTGTCTCCGGTGCGCCAGTGGGTACCCTGAGTTTTGATCCAAACGGTGTGATCACCACGGGTACGCCCACCACCTTGACAATTCCGGTTGCAGGTCTGGCCACCTCGACCTCCAGCTTTGCCAATAACATCACACTGGATATGTCCAAGACCACCCAGTACGGCAGTGGTTTTCAGGTCAACAACCTGAGCCAGGACGGCTATCAGTCATCGGCGTTTTCCAGCTTTACCGTAGCGCCGGATGGCAAGATCACCGCCCGCTATGTGAATGGACAGTCCAGTGATCTGGCCAAAATCGGTTTGTTTAATTTCCGTAGCCCGGAGGCTTTGCAGCCTATTGGGGCCAATGGCTGGTTGCGCACCGATGCAGCGGGCCCTGAATTTACGCCTAAGTCTGATGACACAGCCTTCGGAAAAATCCAGTCTGGCGCCCTGGAAGAGGCCAACCTGGACTTGACGGCCGAGCTGGTGGACATGATCACCGCGCAGCGTGTGTATCAAGCCAACGCACAAACCATCAAGACGCAGGATTCAGTCCTGCAAACCTTGGTCAACCTGCGTTAACGCCGACTCATCAACCTGAGGCTGATACTCCATGGATCGGATGATCTTTACTGCCGCCAACGCCGCCAAAAACACCATGGCACGGCAAGACAACGTGGCGCACAACCTGGCAAACGTCAACACACCGGGCTTTCGGGCCCAACTGATGGCGTTCCGTTCGACGCCCGTGGTTGGACCGGGTTTACCTACCAAGGCGTTTGCCGTGGAGTCGTCAACCGGAGCGGATATGACGACGGGACCGATGTTGCCGACAGGCCGCAATCTGGACGTCGCGGTACAAGGCTCGGGTTGGTTGTCGGTCAAGGGCAAGGACGGCAAAGAAGCGTATACCCGGGAGGGATCACTGCAATTGTCTGCCGACGGTACGCTGGTGAACTCTGCGGGTCTGGCCGTCAATGGCGACAGTGGTCCCTTGGTGGTTCCCGCGGATCACGAGGTCAGCATCGAGTCTGACGGTACCGTAACAGCGACACCTGTTAATGGTCAACGTAATAACGTCGTGCAAGTCGGAAAACTTAAGTTGACTAACCCTGATCCTAAAACCATGGTGCGCGGAGATGACGGATTGTTCCGTACCAGTAACGGTCGGCCCGCCCCACAGGACGATCAGGTGCGTGTGGCTTCAGGCCTGGTTGAGGGCAGTAACGTCAGTGCGGTAGATGCC
>DAITMV010000084.1:0-11962 GCA_036834985.1 Burkholderiaceae bacterium
GCGACCCGATGGGCGCGCGAAGCTACAAGCCCATCTATCAACCGGCAGCCTTCAGGTGGAAACAGACCGAGCGCCGCAACAACGCCCTTTAACTGAACACCCCCGTCACCGCCACCAACATCGCAATCCCCATCCACAACACCACACTGCGCCAAATTAGACTCACCACCGCCGCCAAGGTCGAAGAATCGGGTGTGTTATTGGACGGATACACCGAAAAATCACCGGGCATCAATGGATAATTGGGCCGCAAACCCAGCGCGCCCAAACCGGCAGACAAGAGTACACCCCGCGTGGGATCGGCGTCTTTATGCGACTCACTTCGCCAGACCAGCGTAGCTTCGTCAAAGTTACCTGCCGCTGCAAAACTGAGCGCAGTCAACCGGGCAGGAATCCAGTCCAGCCACACCTGAATGCGCTGGGCCGCCCAACCAAACACCAAGCCTTCATGCTCCGGGCCTTGATTCCACGTTCTGCTCAAGTAATCGGACACTCGGTACAACACGGGCCCGATAGGCCCAGGCAACAGCAAATACCAGAACATGACGCCGAATACGTGCCGATGCGCCGTAAGCAAGGCGTGTTCGATCGCTTGCCGAATCATCTCGGTCGGGTGCAGGCGTGCGGCCGAATAATAGGGATCGGTCTGACGCTTCCACTCTTGTAACAGTTGCCGGGCACGGTCGTAATTGGCCTGGTTCAGTGACAACTGGATATCAGTAAAGTAATGACTAAACTGCCGAAAGCCTACCGTCAGGTACAACACAGCGACCGACAGCAAACCGCCCAGTGGGCCGATCAGCCACAGGGCCGCTTGCCAGGCCGCATAGGTGACCGCACACCAGACGCCTGTCACCAGCAACCACCCGAAAAATCCATACCGACGGCGAACATCAGCATGCAGCCAGGCGTCTGCCAGCTCTGCACTTTTTCGAATGGCTTGATAAATCCGGTTATTGTGGGGCAAGGGGCGGGCTTGTTCGACCAGGAACGCGATCAGCAGCGAGAAAAACCCCACGTCAGGCTCTCAGAAAGTGGAACAAATTGCGCAACATGCCGGCAGTGGCACCCCAGATATAGTAACGATGGTCATCCACCGTGGGGTAAGGCATGGTGTAAAAATGTCGCAAGCCTTTGGGGGTCTCGACTTCCTGTTTTTGGTGATTGGCCGGGTTCATCAGGAAGGCCAGCGGCACTTCAAACACCTCGGCCACCTCAAATGGGTCGGCTTTGATGTCAAACGGCGGGTGGACCAAGGCCACCACTGGGGTCACATGAAAATTGGTGGCCGTGATGTAAATCGGCAAGGCGCCCAACACTTCGACGGTGTGCTCGGGCAGCCCCGTCTCTTCACGGGCTTCACGCAAGGCGGTGGCCACCACATCTTCGTCGTGCGCTTCGGCGCGGCCGCCCGGGAAACTGATTTGGCCCGCATGGTCGTGCAGGTGATCGGTGCGTTGCGTCAGCATCACGGACAAACCACCTTGACCCACCACCAGAGGGACGAGGACCGAGGCGGCGCTGGGCTCACGGTCAAGCCAGCGCTCCTGCATGTTTTCAGCCTCCCAGGCGGGAGGGCTGGCAAAGCGGCGACGCAAGGCCTCCGGTTGCAGATGATCGTCGTGGACAGCAGCTACCGCGGCCGACTCGGGATACTGCCCAACGGTCCACTCACGTACTACAAAACGACTGACATCCGGGTACTTCATAAACAGGCGGCTCGCTCACAGGGATTGACCTCGATGGTCATGTGGACCAATTCTGGCCGATGGCCGATGCGCTGGCGGTAAGCGTCCGGTGTTTGGGGTTGGTCGGCCACCACCACTGCAATACACGCGTAGCTGGATTGGCCCACCTGCCACACATGCAAGTCTGACACTTCGGCGTCGCCATCGTTCTGAATGGACGCACGAATATCGTTTAACAAGTCCTCAGGAGCTTGCTGGTCCATCAGTACCGAGCCGGATTGTTGAATTAATCCGATTGACCAGCGCCCCACCAGCACCGCGCCGAGCACGCCCATCAGCGGGTCGAGCCAGTTCAGACCCGTGGCCTGCGCACCGAGCAGAGCGGCAATCGCCAGTACACTGGTGGCGGCATCGGTCAGCACATGTACATAGGCGGCTTTGAGGTTTAAATCTTCACCACCCGTGGCTCGCTCACGATGAGCATGAGACGCATGGGCCTGATGCGGATGATCGTGGCTGTGGTGGTCATGGTGTGCATGAGATCCGTGACCATGACCGTGCTTGTGCCCGTGCGAGTGGCCATGATGAGCATGGCCACCTTCAGACTGATGCAACAACACCGCACACACGAGATTGACAATCAAGCCAATCACCGCAATCACCACCGCCTCATATACATCGATGTTGACCGGGCTGTACAAACGCACCACCGACTCGCCGAGCATCCACACCGCAATCATCAGCAACATGCAGGCGCTGGCAAAGCTGGAGAGCACTTCGACCTTCCAGCTGCCAAAGCTAAAGCGGGGGTTCATGGCCCACTTGCGGGCCATACGATAAGCCAGCACCGCGACACCCAAGGCCAACGCGTGGGTCGCCATGTGCCAGCCATCGGCCAGCAAGGCCATCGAGCCTGTGAACCAGCCGGCCACAATCTCGACCACCATCATCGCGGCGGTAACGCCTACGGCGATGAGGGTACGGACCTCTGCCTGTGGGTTACCCTCGTCAAATAAATGCGAATGGTGCCAGCGGTTTACGTGTTTTGTTGAGATATCCATGACAGTACAGATCGCATATGAACAGGAGGTTGAGCGCCAGGAGTAGCCGCCAGGTAGTGTTCCATTTCGGTGGCCATGGTTTTACCCATTTCAACCCCAAACTGGTCAAAGGCATTGATTGACCACAACTTGCTCAGACACAGCATTTTATGTTCGTAGCAGGCGATCAAAAACCCCAGGCTGTAGGCATCCAAATGTGGCAGGCCCCAAACGGTGACGGGTTTGCCACCGGGCAAGTCTCGCTGGATGGCCTGTTCTTCGGTCAACGCGCCGGTGCGCGGAAAGTTGCGGCCATAGGCAAACGCATCGGCCTGTGCCAATCCATTGGCCAGCAAAATGCGCTGGTGCTCTGGTTCGTAGTGAGCCGCCTGGGCAATCACAAAGACTTCCACCGCCACCGGGATGTTGGCCTGATGCATCCACTGAAAGTACGCGTGCTGGCCATTGGTACCAGGCTCTCCCCAGATCATGGGGCACGCGGCGCGGGTCGCGGGTTGACCGTCTGGGGTCAAGCCCTTGCCCAGACTTTCCATCTCCAACTGCTGCAGGTGGCGAACCCAATGGGCCAGACGGGCGTCATACGGCGCGCACACACGGGCCGGTATGTTGCAGATGCTGTGATTCCACACATCCAGCAAGGCCAAAACAACCGGTATGTTGGCCTTGAACTCTGCGGTTTTAAAATGCTGGTCAGCGTCATGGGCGCCATCCAGCAATTGTTGCCAGGCCAGCTCCCCCATGGACAGGCGGGCTGGCAAACCAATCGGACTCCACAGGGAGAAGCGCCCGCCAACACTGTCGTCAAAGGTAAAAATCTGGCTGTCGGGAATGCCCCAGGCAATGGCTTTGTCGACCTTGGCCGTCAGGGCAACACAGTGGCCCATGGGGTTCGGTAAATCGTGCTTGACCATCCACTCGAGCACGGTCTGCGCATTGCGCATGGTTTCGCGGGTGGTGAAGGTTTTTGAAGCGATGGTGACCAGTGTGGTGCGAGGGTCCAGCCGGTCAAGAATCGCCAGCAACTCATGCGCATCCACGTTGGCAGCGTAATGGGTATTGACCGGCGTTTGGCTGCGAAAGCTCAGCGCCTCGCTAACCAGCAGAGGCCCCAGGAACGATCCGCCAATCCCGATGTGCAGTACATCACGAACCATCTGGCCCGACGGCAACTGGTAGGCGCCCTGTTCTATCGAACAGGCAAACGCGGCCAGGCGTGCTTGTTCTGCAGCCACGGGATTGGATGGCGCGGGGCTTCGCCATTGCCAGTGTTCTACGCTGCGGCCTTCGGTCGAATTGATCAACTCACCTGCAAACATCGCGTCTCGACCTTGCGCCACCCCAGCCGCCTGAGCCAGGCTGAGCAAGGCTCCCATGGCGTGGGTATCGAGCCGTTGACGCGAGATGTCAACCAACACGCCCTGATGGCGGATTTGCCACAGATGCTCAGACTCTTGTTCCCGTTGGGCCAGCCATTGGGCGGGCGTGGTTTGGGACAGGCGCTGGCGGTGTTGCTCCAAGGTATCCCAATAGTGTGTTGTCGCTGTCATGTACGCATCCATCCAAAGAGCATCGTGTTGGCAAACGCTGTGCGTGCGCCGGGTAATAATTCCAGCGACATGAGGGCTAGCTGTCGACCGGCAGAAATCAGGGTATGGGGAGTGGCAAAGCCACGCGCCATCCAGTCCGTCAGCTGGACGATGGTCTGGCGATCCCCTTGGCGCAGCCGGGCATAGTCATCAAGCTTGGCGATGACCGCCGAGGTATGCTCAATCGAATCGGGAGACAGTGTCCGAACCAAGGCATCCATGTCCCGCAACCCCAGGTTTAACCCCTGCCCTGCAACTGGGTGCAAAATTTGTGCCGCATTGCCAACCGCTGCATACCGAAAGCCAGTGGTTTGTTGGCGCATGTTCAAACCCAGCGGAAAGCTCAGCCGTTTGCCGATCCGCTTGAGTTTGACTCGACCGCCCATGGCTGCCTCCAGTCTCGCCAACACGGTGGCATCGTCCCACCCCAGGCGGTCCTTGACCAGCTCAGGCGCGGCGCACCACACCAGTGCAAACCGCGAGCCATCGGCGGCGCGAGGCAGCAAGGCCAGCGGACCATCCGGTGTAAAACGCTCGTAAGCAATTGTGCCTTTAGCAAGGTCACTGGCCGGTTCAGCCTCCAGGGTGCTGATGAAGGCGCTTTGACCGTAATCGATTGTCTTGTCGCGCTCGGAGGCTTGCCCATAGATGCCGCCTTCTGCATCAACATGCAGCAGTGCATACAGAGTTTGTCCCGTCGAAAGTGCGATTTCGCAGGCATCTTCACAGTGCTTGACGCCTTGCACCGTGACACCCCGCATCAAGGTGACGCCACAAGCTTGCACGGCCGGATGCAGGCTAGCGATCAAGTCGCCGTAGCTGACCGTCCAGCCCAGTGCAGAACGCCCCAACTCGCGGGCGGTCATCCAGACACGGCCCAGTTTGCCTTGTTCGGACACGTGGATGTTGTGAATCGGTACAGCGTTGTCTGGAAACCCCAAATTCATCAGACGCATCCGGCTGACATCGGCCAGCGCCAGCGTCCGCGGGTCTTGTTGTGCCTGGTCAAGGGTTTTGGCGTCGATCAGGGCAATCAGTGACGGGTCGCGACCGGCGGCCTTCCACTTGTTCGCCAGCCCTGCAGCCAGGGCCATGCCAACAGGGCCTGCGCCGATGATGACGATATCAAACGTAAAGTTGTCTTCAGTCATGCGGGAGTACGTGAGTCTCGGATATGTGTTTGGATCTCATCCACGGTTTTAGGCGCTTCATGGGTCATGATCTCGCAGCCCGTATCGGTGATGACGGCATCGTCTTCGATACGGATGCCGATATTCCACAGGTGCTCGGGCACGTTGTCAGCGGGTCGGATATACAGGCCCGGTTCGAGCGTCATGACCATACCCGGCCGCAGGATACGCGAGGCGTGTGAAGGCGGTGTGTCGGCGGTACTGCCCGGCTCGCGGTAATCGCCGCAATCATGGACGTCCATGCCCAGCCAATGGCTGGTGCGGTGCATGTAAAAACGACGAAAATCGCCAGACTCCATCACGCACTCGACCGACCCTTCGCACAGTTTCAGATCAATCATGCCTTGGACCAGCACTTTGAGCGCTGCCTCATGCGGATCGTTGAACCGGTTGCCTGGACGGGTCGCTTCGATAGCGGCATATTGGGAGGCCAACACGATTTCATAGCAGTCTTTTTGCGCGGCAGAAAAGACGCCATTAACAGGGAATGTCCGAGTGATGTCCGAAGCGTAACCATCCAGCTCACACCCGGCATCAATCAGCAACAAATCACCATCACGCATCAGTTGATTGTTGGCCCGGTAGTGCAGCACACAGGCCGACGCACCCGAGGCCACAATCGAGCCATACGCCGGGAATTCGGACCCGTTTCGCCGAAAATCATAGAGTAACTGTGCCTCGACCTCGTGTTCGTAGTGACCGGGCAAGGCCACCCGCATGGCTTGGCGATGCGCATGGGCAGAAATACTCGCCGCGCGGCGCATGATGCCCAGCTCCAGGGAATCCTTAAACAGTCGCATATCGTCCAGCAGATGGGTCACATCGTCAGCGCGGGATGGGGCGCTCACACCGGCACGGGCCTGACCGCGAACCTTGCCCAACCAATGGCGCATCTGCGCATCCAGCTGTTCATTCTGCCCCAGGGCGTAGTACACACCAGGCTGATTGGCCAGCAGTTGGGGCAAACGTTCATCGAGCTCGTCAATCGGATAGGCCTCGTCAAAACCAAACTGCTGGCAAGCCGCAGCGGGGCCAAAGCGAAAACCGTCCCAGATTTCTCGCTCTTCGTTTTTTTGACGGCAAAACAGTACGCTGCGAGCCGGTTGCGAGGCGTTACCGGCGATGACGACCACACAGGCCTCCGGTTCGGGGAAGGCGGTCAAGTAGTAAAAATAGCTGTCCCAACGGTACGGAAAATCGCTGTCGCGGTTACGGGGTACTTCGGGGGCTGTCATGACGATGGCGACACCGCCACCTTGCTGGCTCATGATGTGTGCCAAGCGCTGCCGACGCTGGGCATGCTGGGGGTAGACGGATTGTGCGGTGAGAAGGTCCGGGCTCAATGGGTGATTCATGGCGTTGTCCTGTAACTGCTGTGGCGTGAGGTCATAGGCCTGAGAGACGCTGGTCAAGCTCGCGCAATCGCTCAGGGGTGCCCACGTCCATCCAGACCCCATCGTACCAAGTTCCGGTGACTTGTTGCGCGCTCATTGCCTCTCGTAACAGTGGGGCCAGCTTCGCGGCCTGGCCTACGGGTATGTTTTTAAACAACCCGGGGTGGTAGATCCCGATGCCGGAGAACGTACCTGTGCGCCCCAGAGCGGCGGATGCTGCAGGCTTATCCAGCACCAGCCCCTGTGGACTGAGCACAAAATCGCCCGCTGGGTGCTGCGCAGGGTTAGGGACCAGCACCAGGTGAGCCAGGGTCGTTGGCTGATCACCTCGGTGTTCAACGGTTGTCATGAGGGCTGGCAGCTTAGCCAACGCCAGCTCAGTGTACACATCGCCATTGACCACCAGAAAAGGCTCGGTACGCGCCTCGTTAGTCAGCAGCGGCAAGGCTTGCGCGATACCTCCCGCGGTTTCAAGTGCAACCACCTCAGGAGAATACACAATCTGCGCACCCCATCGGCTGCCATCACCCAGAGCCTGCTCTATCAAAGCGCCCAAATGCGCGTGGTTGATCACCACGTGTTGTATGCCGGCACGCACCAGCGCCTCGATATGCCACACAATCAAGGGTTTACCACCCACTTCCAGCAAGGGTTTGGGACAGGTGTCGGTCAGAGGGCGCATGCGCTCGCCACGTCCGGCGGCCAGGATCATCGCTTTCATCGCTCTGGCCTTAAAAGGTGTAACCCACTGTGGGTGTCACATCGTCCAAACGATCCAGGAGGCGGATCAGAGGTTTGAGTACCGAAAAACGCTGTGCTACATGGCGAGTGTAATGCATCACCAGCGGTAAATCCTTCAAGTAACCCTCCTTGCCATCACGGTGGTAGAGCCGCGCAAAGATGCCCAACACTTTCAAATGGCGTTGCAAGCCCATGAACTCAAACTGGCGATAAAACTCCGAGGGATCCGCATCCACCGGCAGACCCGCCTTGCGCGCCTGCTCCCAGTAGCGGATGGACCAATCAAGCACCTGCTCCTCGGGCCAGTGAATGTAGGCATCACGAAACAAGGACACCAGATCGTAGGTGATGGGGCCTACCACGGCATCCTGAAAATCAAGAATGCCCGGGTTGGACTGCCCCCGCGCCTGCGCCGGCGATTGCGAATCGACCACCATCAGGTTGCGGCTGTGGTAATCACGGTGTACCAGCACCTGGCCTTGGGATGTAGCGTCACGGGCCAGCAGCAGAAAGATACGTTGAAGATCCGCAGCCTCCGCATCGGTCAGCGTGGCCTGGCGGTGCTTGATCACATACCAGTCGATGAACAACTGCATTTCGGCGATCAAGCGCTGTTCATCATAGGCCGGCAGACCAAGCGTGGCTGTGTCGGCGTGCTGGAAGGCAATCAGCGCAGTACACGCATCCTCGTACAGTGCTTTGGCATTGGCCTGGTTGAGCACGGACAAATACGTCGTGTTGCCCAAATCAGACAAGGCCAAAAACCCCCGTTCGGTGTCGGCAGCCAATACCTCTGGCACAGTCACTCCTTGGGCAGCCAACAGTTGGGCCACGTGTATAAAGGGCCGAACGTCTTCCTGCGGGGGAGGCGCATCCATCAAAATCAGGCTGGGGTGACCTGCCAAACCGGTGCCGCAGCGAAAGTAACGGCGAAAGCTGGCATCGCTGGACGCGGGTTTTAAACCGGCCACATCAGGCTGTAAATGCGTTTGCGCTGACAACCAATGCGCGAGTTCCTGTAACCTTACGTCGTGATCAAACATGATAGAAAGCCGGAAATATCGATAAGCTCCCTATAATAGAGGGTTATTGATATTCAAGCAGTCTGCCGCCACAGTGCATCCACATAAAAAAACCAGAGCCAGCCTTTACGGCGAGCCGACATCGCCACGCCTTGCTCCCCGCCCCGTCGCGGTTGCAGTCGCTTGGGCCATGGGGATGAGTGCCTCAGGTACCGTGTTGGCGCAAGAGATATTGGCCTTAAAGCTGCAAACCGAATTGATCGAAGTGCGTCCGGATGACACCAAGGCGCTTCCCGCGTTCATGACGGCCGATCACATCGAAGGCACCAGTGATGGGGATACCACACTGACCGGCAGCGCCGAGATTCGAAAATCGGGCACGGTGCTCAAAGCCGACAAAGTGATCTACAACGCCCCCTCCGATGAGGTCAACGCCACCTCCAATGTTCGCGTGACCCGTGAAGGCATTCTGATGACGGGGCCCGAATTAAAAATGAAAGTGGGCAGTTACGAAGGCTATTTCCTGCAGCCCAGCTATTTTCTGAAAGATTTTGGTGGGCGGGGGGTGGCTGATCGCGCTGACTTTGATGGCGTTGAGCGCCTGAAGCTGCAAAACCCCAACTACACCACCTGCCCGGTACCTGGCGTCGAGACTGCTGACTGGTACCTCAAAGCCGAGTCGCTGGAGCTGGATACAGCTACCGAGACGGGTACGGCCAAAGACGGTCGGGTGTATTTTAAGCAGGTGCCCATCCTGGCAGCCCCCTCGATGTCATTCCCGCTGTCCGATAAACGCAAAAGCGGCTTTCTCTCGCCCTCGATCGGTGCAACTTCCCGGGGTGGCGCAGAAGTTCTCATCCCGTACTACGTAGACATTGCCCCCAATAAAGACCTTGTGATCAACGCCAAGGAGATCAGCAAACGCGGTTTTCAGTATGGCGGGCAGTTCAGGTATCTGGAACCCAGTTATTTTGGGGAGGTACGCTTTGAACGGGTCGAAAAGGATCTGGAGTTAAACCGCTCGCGCTTTTCGATGCTGGCTGTCAACACCTACAACAATAACAAGGGCCTGTATGGCGCCTGGAACATCAACAAAGTCTCGGACGATCAATACTTTGTGGACTTTTCGCGCACGCTGGCTGCTGCTTCGCAACGTACACTCCCGCGCGACATTTTTTTGGGCTACGCACAACCAGACTACAATATTCTGACCCGTGTGACCCGCTATCAGACGCTGCAAGACCCCTCTGCACCGGTGGTGGTGCCCTATGACCGGGTACCGCAATTGCTGTTTAACGGACAAAAGCTCGATATTCTGGGCGCAGACTTTAACCTCACCGCCGAGGCCTCCGGCTTCTCGCATCCGACTCTGGTGCAAGGCCAGCGTTTGATGGCTCGCCCCTCTGTGTCCTACCCCTTGTTGACACCCGCCTTCAGCTTGACACCGCGGCTGACGCTGCAGGGCGTCACCTACAACCTGAACACCGTGGCGGACAATGTCAACACCAAACCATCGAGCGCAGTACCCATCGCCTCGCTCGATGCCAAGGTGACCTTTGAACGGCCAGCCGAGTTTTTTGGCAAAAGCTTTTTGCAAACCCTCGAACCGCGTCTGTACTACCTGTACGCACCCTACCGTGAGCAAGGTCAGCAGCCCCTGTTTGACACCGGCCTGACTGACTTTAACTTTGCCCAGATTTTTTCTGAAAACCGCTTTGGTGGTTATGATCGAGTGGGCGATGCCAACCAGGTCACTGCCGCAGCCATCTCACGGCTGATCGATGAAAACACAGGCATCGAACGACTGAGGCTGGCCGTTGGTCAACGCTACAACTTCACCCAGCCCAAACTGGTGTTGCCGGGTCAGGCCGCCACCGACACGCATTTGTCGGACTTTCTCTTTGCCGCCACCGGCTTTGTGAATAACTACGTAACACTTGATTCAGCAGTGCAGGTCGATGCGGACAGCAAACGCCTGTCGCGCTCCAACTTTGGAGTACGCTACAAGCCCGGTTTGGGCCGACTGTTCAACGTCAACTACCGCTACACGCGTGATGCACTGAACCAGTTTGATGTTTCTGCACAATGGCCGTTAACCGCCAAATTCTCCGGGGTAGGCCGCATCAACTACTCGGTGCAGGAAAGCCGCCTGATCGAAAGCCTGGCCGGACTTGAATACAACGACGGATGCTGGGCCGTGCGGGGCTATGTCTCGCAATTTGCAACGGCCACGGGCCAATCGAATACTTCGCTGTTTGTGCAACTTGAACTCAGTGGGCTGGGTCGAATCGGTTCGAACCCGCAAAACCTGCTGCGACGCAATATTCCGGGTTACAGCCTGAGCAACTACACCACAGGCAACCCCTCTCGATTTACGGATTACGAATGATGTTTGACACACACCCCGCCGTGGCCCAAGCCCGCTCAAGCCGCATGCTGACCAACTGCGTCAAAGCCATCAGAACTGCAGTCGCGCTGGCGCTGATCGCAGGCACTGCTCAGGCGCAGCTCAAAATGCAACCGGTGCAGCCGATGCAACCGATGCCGCCATACAACCCCAGCCCCAACCCGGGCAGGCTGTCAGACCGGATTGAGTCCATTCCGTCGGAGGGCAGCATCCAAACGGTCGACTCCATCGTCGCCGTGGTCAACACCGACGTCATCACCCGGCGCGAGTTGAACGATCGGGTGCAGCTGATCAGCCGCCAATTGAGCAAGCAGAATGTACAGTTGCCTCCACGAGACCAGCTCGAACGCCAGGTGCTCGATCGCATGGTGTTGGACAAGGCGCAGTTGCAACTGGCCAAAGAAAACGCCATCCGCATCGACGATGCCACGCTCGAGCGCGCCATCAGCCGAATCGCGGAGCAAAACAACCTGACCCTGCCCGAGTTTCGCAAACGCCTGGACGACGAAGGGATTCAATTTAGCCGCTTTCGCGATGAGGTCCGCGACGAAATGCTGTTGACCCGTGTGCGTGAACGCGAAGTAGAGGCGCGCATCCAGATATCCGAAAGCGAGATTGACAGCTTCTTGGCTGAGCAACGCGGCCCCGGCGCCAGTGCCGGCGCCATGCAACTAAATATCGGGCATATCCTGATTCGCATCCCGGAAAACGCGTCCTCAACGGTGATTGAACAAGCACGGACCAAGGCCGAGCAATTGGCCGCCGAGGCCCGCTCGGGCGGTGATTTTGCCAAACTGGCGGCCGCCAACTCGGCTGCGCCCGACGCGCTCAAGGGCGGCGAAATGGGCCTTAAACCCGCCGAGCGACTGCCTC
>DAITMV010000085.1:0-11812 GCA_036834985.1 Burkholderiaceae bacterium
CTCCATCTTGTTCAGATCCAGCCCGTCGATGGCTTCGGACAGCGCACACAGCGCACCAATCTCGTAAATGGCACCTATGGGGCCACCACCGGCCAATGCCAAACCGATTCGCCCAGTAGTTTTGGTTTCTGACATGTATTGTCTCTTATAGTTGTAAAAAAAGGCCTACGCCTTGTGACGTAAGCCTTCTTTTGTCGGTTTAAAGAGCTTAATCGCCACTCTTTAATATTAACCCGACTTATGGAATATATGATCAGTTAATGAGCATTAATTCTTGCTACTTATTCAGCAGACTTCTTGGCGCGAGGCGCGCGCTTGGGAGCTACGCTGGTTTCGTCGCGGCTGGCGCGTGAAGCGGCCTCAGCTGGCTTGGAACCGGTCAGTTCGTTCACAGCAACAGACAGCTCTTCAATACGCTTGGCCAGCAGTTGCAGGTCCTTGTTGGTAGGAACGCCCAAACGGCCCAGTGCACGAGCTACACGCTCTTCAAATACGGTTTCGAGTTTGTCCCACTGGTTGGTGGCGCGGCCTGACAGCTTGCCAGCCACTTCAGTCACTTTACCGGCGACTTCAACAACCGCTTGGTCCGCCAATTTTTTGGTGCGCTCTTGCAGGTCAACACCTTCTTTTACCAGAGTTTCAAACACTTTATTTCCTTCGTCTTGGGCTTTGGAGAAAGCGCCCAGGCCAGCCAACCAAATTTGTTGAGCGCTGTCTTTGACAGAAGAAGCCAGTTGGCTGTCTGTCACTTGTTCTTTGATTGCTTTGAGTTTGCTGACCATTGTGTAGCTCCTTGTCCGTGAATGTGGGGTTGCAGTCACCGACTTGTTGGCTGGTGATCGCTAATCGTTAGGCGCCAGTTTAAGGGGCTGTGCTAGAGAAGGCACACTAAAGTACTAGAGTGGTGCATCCACTACAAGCCGCTGTGCGCGCGGCTTGTAGCCGGTTCAGGCCGGTTTACCGAGCCAGTCGCCAATGATGCGATGCACCTGTTTGTTCTCCAACAGAGCCAGGTGTCCTGAGCCGTTGACTTCGATCACTTTGCTACCTGGCAACAGGGCCGAGACTTGTGGAAACACAATGTTGTCCTGAGGTGTCCAGACGGTCGTGAGCTTGGATCGGAACGCTTTGTCGCGCTCAGACATGCTTAATGCCTGTAACCAGGGGCTGCCAATCACCATCTGCTGGACGTTTTTGCCCATTCCCGGCGGAGCAAACAAGGTGCCCTGATGAGGGGTTCCTAGGCTGATGGCCGCGGCGATGCGATCGTCGCCTTTGGCGTTGACGTAAGCTCTTGCGACCAGCCCGCCCATGCTGTGAGCGATGACCCAAACTTGGTTCGACCCCGTCACATTGCACAATTCTTCGATGGCCCGATCGACGTCTGCTACGTATCCGTCAATGTCGCCCATCGGTGGATCAAGGCTGATCACGGAGTACGTCACGCCCAGCGCATCCATCTCCTTTTTGAAGTTGTGCCAGGTGCCTGCATTGCACATGTAGCCATGCAGTAACAACACCGGACGCGTGCTGATGGGGTTGCTTCCAGAGGACGAGTCGGCATGGGGTGCATTAAAAATTCCGGGCTTGGCCCTCCAGGGCTGATAAATCAGGAAGGTACGAACGGTGATGGCGATTTCACCGCAAGCGGCCAAAAGCCAGCCGAGCAGACTTAGCGACGGGTAGTCGCGTTTGGTTTCTTCAAACAGATAGGAGTTTGCCTTCGGATGCGTACGTGAATAAACAGACATCACAAAACCGGAGCCCAGCACGATGGTAAACGTCGTGACCAGACCGCCAAACACCCACAACAAGCCCCACAGCAGGCTGATGGGGGCCGGAGTACCGCCATGGTAATAGCCCAGCGCGATCAGCAAACTGATGACCATAAAGATGACGGTGTTCAGGCGACCTGATCGTTCAATCATTCAGTGTGCTTTCTCCAGGGGTTGATCCGCCAGACTGCATTGGGTTTAAGCCAAGGGCTGGGCAAGTTGACCCGTTAGGTGTTTGATCAGCCCGGCAGTCATCCGGTTGGCCTGACCAAAAATCGACAACTGTGGGTTGGCACCGATGCTGGTTGGAAATACCGACCCATCGTGAATGGACAGGTTGCTGACCTGCCAGTGCATGCCGTCGGGTCTGACGACCCCCATTGACTCTTCGCCCGCCATGCGGCATCCGCCCATCACATGGGCGCTTACCACTTTAGCAATCAAGGGCTTCATGGGCAATCCATTGATCATGGCTTGTGCGTCCTTCCACGAGGTGGCGAGTGTGGCCATCTCATGCATGGGGACTACATGCTGCGCACCTGCGGCAAACTGAAGCTCTGCCATGGTCAGCAGTGCGCGGCGGCCCGCCTCCCAAATGACGTCGTTCAGCGGGTAATCCACCACCGGTGAGCCATCACTGCGCAGTACCACGGTGCCGCCGACGCTGTCCTTATGGAAACCATCGCGTAGCAGGGCCAGTTGCACATGGGTGTGGTTGAACTTTTCCATCATCAGGGCGTGCTGCTGGCCAAATCCGGTCAGGGTGGTACTAAACAGCACCGGGTGCAGCGGAGGCGCTTCCAGCTTGTAGCCCAAGGGGCCGTCGATCGCTTGGGTTTTGAGGAAGTGGTCCGAATAAATGCTTTGTGGTGCGCCCGAATGCGGGTTCACTGGCTGGGCATACAGCCCCGCGGATACAAAAACCGGGTGAAGGAAGGTGCGTGTGCCCAGCAGTTTGTGTGGATCAGGCACTTCAGAACGCAGCAACAGGCCCGGGTTATTGATGGCACCGCCCGCCACCACAAAATGTTTGGCCTTGATGGTGACGGTTTTGCCTGTGGCAAATAAACCGGTTTCCTCCAGCGCAGCGCACTCTAAGGCCTGAACTTCGTTGTTTTTGATGATCAGACGTTCGGCCCGCAGGCGTGAATACAGGCGCGCACCGTGCTGCAAGGCCGTAGGGATGCTGGTGACCAACATCGATTGTTTGGCATTGGTGGGGCATCCCATGCCGCAGTAGCCCAGGTTCCAGCAGCCTTTGACATTGCGCGGAATCACTGCACTGTGGATGCCCAGCTTGTCGCAACCGCGACGCAGCAAGTCATTGTTCTCGTTAGGCGCTTGGTCCCAGGGTGCAACGTTGAGTCGACGCTCCGCACTCTCAAACCAGGGGGCCATGGCCTGGACCGACAATTCTTTTAACGCGAATTTATCTTGCCAAAACTGCAGGGTATCCGGTGGAGTCCGGAAGCTGGAGGTCCAATTCACGGTGGTCGAACCGCCGACCGAGCGGCCTTGCAGGATGTTGATGCCTTTGTCGAGTGTTTTACGGGCCGCCGATTCCTGATACAGGGTTGGATAAGCATCCCGCTCCCGCATTTTGAAGTCTTTGGTGGTCTTTAGTGGCCCCTCTTCGATCATGATGACATTGAGCCCGGCGCGGGACAGCATTTCAGCGGAAATACCGCCGCCAGCTCCGGTGCCAATCACAACGACATCACAGCTGAGCGTCTCAGAGGCAGCCATTTGGCTGGCGTCAAAGGCCTTCCACCCATCGGCAATGCCTTGGGCAATAAAATCAGGAACCAGCTGGTTGGGAGGCAGCGGTTGTAAAGGCAAATCAGCCATGTTGTTAACTACCTTGAAGAATCAGATTGCCATAGCCAATAGCGGCCCAGTGTTCGTCAGCGCTATACCAGGCACCCAGACACAGATCGTGCATGGCTTGGTAGGCTGGCCGCAGTTGTGCCACGCTGTGCAAACGTACCTGTTGCAAAAAGGCGGAGGTGTCCTGAACAGACGCTTCATCCCAGGAAGTTTTTATCCCGGCGAGTGCATACCGGCCTGCGGTACCGCCGAACATATCGAGCAAGCCTTTGATGTCCGCCTGTGTTTTAGGGTGCAGGGCCTTGATGCTGGTTTCAAAGCGTTTAAAGTTGCCCTCAAGCGCTGCTTGCAACTTCGCAGCATCGCTGGGCAATACGCCTTGCAATATCGAGCGCATCGCGGCGAGCACAAAGGGTTTGTGTTCAGGCTTGAGAACAATCTCCCCGGCTTTGATAGCGTCCGGGTTGATAATTTTGGACAGCACGGAGCCCAGCCCTGCAGCGGCAACCGCCAAGCCGCTGAGGATCAAAAAACGTCTACGATTCATGTGTTGGTCTTTGAGCGTCTCTAGGGGCAATCAATCAGCGAGCCATGATTTTGAGCATCGTTTTAAACAAGCCGCCGTATGGGGGGGCCAGCAGCGGCATGCCGTTGATACGGGATTGCTTGAAAATCGGCTTGAGTTTGGACAGTGTCTCAAAGCCATACACGCCATGGTAATGCCCCATGCCTGAGGGGCCGACACCGCCAAATGGCAAATCATCCTGCGCAATGTGCAGCAGTGTTTCGTTGATGCTCACACCACCTGCAATGGTGTTTTCCATCAGTTTTTGCTGGGTGCTGTTTTTGTCATCAAACACGTACATGGCCAGTGGGCGAGGGCGGTCGTTGATGTAGTTGATCATCTCGTCCACGGTATCGCAGGCAATCAAGGGCAATGCGGGTCCGAAGATTTCTTCTTGCATCATCCGGGTATTGTCGGATGCGCCCACAATGGTGGCCAGCGGCATTTTGCGTTGGTTGGGTTTGGCCGGGTTCATCAACGGGGTGATTTGAGCACCTTGATCGGAGCACTCCTGCAGCAGGCTGCGCAGGCGGTCAAAATGGCGGTCTGCAATGATGCCGGTGTAGTCCACCGATGCGGCACCCTCAGGGTACCGTTTGTTGAGGATTTCCTTGGCGATGGTGTTAAAGCGAGGAATCGCCTCGCGCGGCATCAACACGTAATCAGGGGCAATGCAGGTCTGGCCTGCATTAAGCGTTTTACCAGCAATGATGCGGTTGACCGCATGGTAGAAGCGTCCTTCGCTCTTACAGGTGTCGGGGGTGATCACGGCGGGGCTCTTGCCGCCCAGTTCCAGCGTCACAGGTACCAGATTGGCACTGGCTGCACGCATCACATGTTTGCCCACAGGGGTCGAGCCCGTAAAGACCAGGTGATCCAGCGGCAAGCCAGAGAAGGTCGCAGCCACATCGGCGTTGCCGTTGACCACACGGATCACGTCAGGTCCCAGCGCTTCAGTCAACAGGCGATCCATCAAGGCACCAAACTTTGGTGTGTATTCAGACAGTTTGACCATCGAACGATTGCCAGCAGCCAACGCAGCAGTCAGGGGGCCAATGGTCAGAAACAACGGGTAGTTCCACGGAACCATGATGCCCACCACGCCCAGAGGCTGGGGCATCAAGATGGACGAGGCAGGCTTGAACCACTGGGACACATGCTTCTTGCGCGCCTTCATCCATGATTTGCCATGTTTTTTGGCAAAACGCAGGCCTTCCAGGGAGGAGAAGATCTCCAGCAATTCGGTTTCGTGCAGACTTCGGTGGCCAAAATCCTCGGAAATGGTTTGTTTGATCTGTTCGCGGTTGTCCTTGAGCATGCGCTCAACCTTGGTCAGCCAGTCTTTGCGCTGCTCCCAGCTGGGGAATGGATTTTGGCGATGGGCTTTTTGCAAGCCGCTCAAAATGCCGTTGAGTTCGGTTTCAATGCTGTTACCTGCGAAGGCGAACTGAGGCGCGTTCATGACCCTGTCTCCGATATAGACTTTTTCTAGCCACTGATTGTATGGCCGATATTTAGAAAACTACTACTAAAGCACGTGCTGCACCGCCGCAAATCAATCATTTTTGTGTACTGCATCGGTAACATCCTGCGACCTGACTTTGTGAATCAATAAGCCCTGTGAAGCCATCTGACCAAGCACTCGCGCTGCAACAAAAATTAAAAATGATGCGTAATCATATCGCAACTACGCCTGCGCTCAAAGACAGTTTGAGTCGGCTCAAGCGCTGGCAACATGTCCGATTGGCATCCACGCACGCCGATTTGCTGGCAGACCCGGCAACCGCGAGGGCCGCGCGATTTTTTCTTGACGATTTGTACGGTGATTATGATTTGACCGATCGTGACCACGCGGTAGAACGAGTGATTCCAAAAGCCGCCAAAGTACTGCCCAAGGCAGCGATGGAGGTAGTGGCCGATGCGATTGAGCTCGATTACCTGGCGGAGCGGCTGGATCAAGAGATGGCCAAATCCTTGCTGGAGGCGGGTGTCGACCGCGATGGACTGCTGACAGAGGCCCTCTACTGTGAGCACTTTGCAACAGCGACGACCCTGGAAGATCGGCTTCGTCAGCTCGAATTGCTCGAAGACATTGGTCGGGCCCTATCGCGTCTGGTCAAAGTACCTATGATGAGCTGGGTGCTCAAGGTCATTGCCAAGCCGGCTCGTGCCGCAGGGTTGGGGGCTTTGCACACATTCGTGGTCAGCGGGTTTGATGCGTTCGCTTCGCTGGAAGATCCCGCGCAGTTTTTACAGATTATCGATCTACGTGAACGCGCCTTGATTGAGCAGATTTTCAAAGGACACCGGTCGCCTTATCAGCTCGGTGGCTAAACGTCAGGTTCAAGGTGTGCCCAACTCGTTTTGATGCGTTGCAGGATGAGAGAATGGAGCGCGTCTGAAGTTAATTGACCTTTTGTTGGTAAAATTACAGTGATTTCGCACGACCGTTCGAATTGCGCATTGCGCGCTGCGAAGGTACGCTGTACGACTTAAAAAATAAATATACAAACTGGGAAGGAGCTGTCTCGTGTCAGACAAACCTTGGTTGAAGAGTTATCCGCCCGGTATTCCTGCTGAAATTGATATGAACCAATTCAGCTCGATCCGGGATATTTTTGAACAGGCTGCCAAAAAATTCCGCGAAAAAATCGCGTTTAGCAACATCAGGACCAAACTGACCTACGGTCGTCTTGATGATCTGACGCGTGATTTTGGTGCTTATCTGCAAAGTTTGCCCGGCATGAAGAAGGGCGATCGCGTTGCGATCATGATGCCCAACATGTTGCAGTATCCGGTTGCTCTGTTTGGTGCGCTGCGGGCTGGTTTTGTGATTGTGAACGTCAATCCCTTGTACACCCCGCGCGAGCTGGAACATCAGCTCAAAGACTCCGGCGCCAAGGTCATCATCATCATCGAGAACTTTGCCCACACCTTGCAGGATGTGATCAAAAACACACCGGTAGAGCACGTGGTAGTGACGTCCATGGGTGAAATGCATCCTTTCTTCAAAGGGTTGCTGCTCAACTTTGTGGTGCGTTACATCAAAAAAATGGTGCCCAAGTACATGATCACGGGCGCCCTGAATTTCAAAAAAGCCTTGAGCATCGGCAAGCCCCGCGAGCTCAAGCCTGTTCCGCTGTCACATGATGACCTGGCGTTCTTGCAGTACACCGGCGGTACCACCGGTGTGGCCAAGGGTGCCATGTTGACGCACGGCAACATTGTGTCGAACCTGCAGCAGGCATCCGCCTGGTTGAAGGACGACATCGAAGATGGCAAAGAAATCGTGGTGACGGCCCTGCCGATGTACCACATCTTCTGCCTGACCGCGAACATTCTCGTGTTTATCAAGCATGGCGGCCATTTGTTCCTGGTGACCAATCCGCGTGACATGAAGGCATTTGCGCGCACCTTGCGTGGTGTGCCTTTCAGTGGCTTGACGGGTGTGAATACCTTGTTTAACGGCATGCTGAACACCCCGGAATTTGCAGCGCTCGATTTCTCCCACATGAAACTGGCTTTGGGCGGTGGTGCTGCCATCCAGCGCGCTGTGGCGGACCGCTGGCGTCAGGTGACAGGCAAGCGCCTGTCCGAGGCGTATGGGCTGACCGAAGCGTCTCCTGCGGTGTGTATCAACCCGCTGCGTGAGGAGTACAACGGCTCGATCGGTTTGCCGGTCCCGTCTACCCTGGTGAGCATTCGCGACGACGATTTTAATGAGTTGCCAGTCGGTCAGGAAGGTGAGTTGTGCGTCAAGGGGCCTCAGGTGATGCGGGGTTACTGGAACCGCCCCAAGGAAACGGCCGAAGTGCTCACGCCGGATGGCTGGCTCAAGACCGGCGACATTGCCTACATGGACGAAAAAGGCTATTTCCGTATTACCGACCGCAAAAAGGACATGATCCTGGTCTCTGGTTTTAACGTGTACCCCAATGAGATAGAGGGTGTTGTCGCCATGCACCCCGGTGTGTTGGAGGCGGCTGCAGTAGGCGTGCCCGATGCCAAGACCGGTGAAGCCGTCAAACTGTTTGTGGTCAAAAAAGATGAATCACTCACTGCCGAGGCTGTGATTGAGCACTGCCGCAAACACATGACAGCCTACAAAATTCCTCGTCACGTGGAGTTTAAGACCGAGTTGCCCAAGTCGCCCGTGGGCAAGGTCCTGCGACGTGAGTTGCGGGATGCGGACAAGAAACGAGCTGCCTGATATCTGCGCTTTACCGTAGCTCGTTTTTCAAGCTATAATCTTCGGTTCCTCGCCACACCGGCCCTTGCCTTATTCCAAGGCAAGGGTAGTTGATACGATGACGGTATCTACTCGGGTGGCTTTTCCAATGATATTCCCTTGGGAAATCCATGAAGGAGACTCCATGCGTCATTATGAAATAGTATTTATTGTCCACCCGGACCAAAGCGAGCAGGTGCCCGCCATGGTTGAACGTTACCGCGGCATGGTTGAAACACGCCAAGGCAAGGTTCACCGTTTTGAAGACTGGGGCCGCCGCCAACTCGCATACCCAATCCAGAAACTGGCCAAAGCGCACTATGTGTTGCTGAACATCGAAGCTGACCAGCAAACCCTGGAAGACCTCGAACACGCGTTCAAGTTTAACGATGCGGTTCTGCGTCACCTGGTTGTTCGCATGAAAAAAGCTGAAACCGCGCCTTCTCCAATGATGAAGGAAGTTCAGCGCGAACAAGAGCGCAAAGCAGCTGCTGCTACAGCACCTGCCGGTCAAGAATCCGGTAACTGATTGCCGAGTCGGTTTGAATGAGTTTCGGCTGCTTGCCCGTTTGATCGAAAAGCAAGTAGTTCGCTATACCCCTGCCGGAGTTCCGGTGGTTGATGGTGTTGTTGCTTATCAGGGTACGGTCGAAGAAGGCGCAAGCCCCCGAGACATCGAATTCGAACTGAATTTCAAGGCATTAGGCGATACCGCATTAAGTGTTAATGCATTGAGCTTAAATTGCCTAGCAAACTGGACTGGATTTATAGCAAGACGATCAAAAACTGCCAAATCGCTGGTGTTTCACATCACGGCCTTCAGACTGGCCCCTGAAACAAACGATGGCAGTGTCAACAAATAGATTGGAGTAACAAATGGCTTTTGGACGTAAGCCCGAGCGCAAGGGTCGCCGCACACAGCAAAACCCTCTGTTTAAGCGTAAAAAATTCTGCCGCTTCACCGTGGCTGGTGTTGAGTACATCGATTACAAAGACATCGAAACGCTCAAAGACTTCATCGGTGAAAACGGCAAGATCATGCCTGCACGTATCACGGGTACCAAGGCAAACTACCAGCGTCAACTGGACGAGGCCATCAAGCGTGCCCGTTTCCTGGCGCTAGTGCCTTACACCGACAACCACTGATACCGGGGAGATAAAACATGCAAATTATTCTGCTCGAAAAAGTAGTGAACCTCGGTCAGCTCGGCGATGTCGTTCGTGTGAAAGATGGTTACGCCCGTAACTTCCTGATTCCTGTTGGCAAAGCCAAGCGCGCTACCGAAAAGGCTGTTGCTGAATTCGAAGCACGCCGTGCGGAGTTGGAAAAAGCTGCTGCTGCCAAATTGTCCGACGCGCAAGCTCAGGGCGAAAAGCTGTCTGGCACCACCTTGACCCTGTCACAAAAGGCTGGCGTGGATGGTCGTCTGTTTGGTTCCGTAACCAACTTCGACATCTCTGAAAGCCTCAAGGCGCAAGGTTATGGTGTTGAAAAGGCGCAAGTGCGCATGCCTAATGGCCCCATCAAGGTCGCAGGCGAGCACAGTGTGTCTGTTGCGCTGCACACCGACGTTGTGGTTGATGTGAACGTTGTTGTTGTCGGCGAAGCTGCTTAAGTTGACTTGGCGCTGCTCATAGCAGCGCAATGATCGACTCAAGTTGTACAAAACGACCACCCGAGGGTGGTCGTTTTCTTTTGCCGATGACATAGAATAGAACCTTCCACTTTTTGATGGTGTTTATGGCAAATCCCGGTGAATTTTCTGATCCAACCCTAGCAGCACTCAGAACGCCGCCTCATTCGGTAGAGGCCGAGCAGTCCGTCTTGGGCGGGTTGCTGTTGGATAATCAGGCCTGGGATCGAATTGCCGATCTGGTACGGGTGGATGATTTTTATCGCTATGACCACCGACTGGTATTTGAGCACATCGTCAAGCTGATCGACCGTTCTCGCCCTGCGGATGTGATCACGGTGTTTGAGTCCCTCCAGACCTTGGGTAAAGCCGAGGACATCGGCGGCCTTCCTTACTTAAATTCCATCGCACAAAACACGCCGTCCGCAGCGAACATTCGCCGGTACGCTGAAATTGTGCGTGACCGTTCAATCCTCCGTCGCCTGGTCACCGTCAGCGACGAAATTACAACCACTGCCTTAAATCCGCAAGGGCAGGACACCAAGACCATCCTTGATCAGGCCGAAAGCAAAATTTTCCAGATCGCCGAAGACGGGGCTAGGGGCACCTCGGGCTTTCAGGAACTGCAGCCGGTGCTGTCCAAAGTGGTCGATCGCATTGATGAGCTCTACCACCGCGACAGTCAAAATGACATCACGGGGATTGCGACCGGTTTTGTTGATCTGGACGGTAAAACCTCTGGCCTTCAGCCCGGCGATTTAATTATTGTGGCCGGTCGCCCGTCCATGGGTAAGACCGCTTTTTCCCTGAACATCGGTGAGCATGTTGCTGTGGAAGAAGGCTTGCCGGTCGCTGTGTTCTCCATGGAAATGGGTGCGCAGCAGTTGGCCATGCGTATGCTGGGTTCTGTGGGTAAGCTGGATCAGCATCGCCTGCGCACCGGCAAGCTTAATGACGAGGATTGGCCTCGTCTGACCTACGCTGTTCAGAAAATGCAGGACGCACAACTGTTCATTGATGAAACGCCTGCTTTGTCATCCACTGAATTGCGGGCGCGCTCGCGGCGATTGGCCCGCCAGTGTGGCAAGCTGGGTTTGATCATCATCGATTACCTGCAGTTGATGGGATCTAGCTCTGCCGGTGAAAACCGCGCCACCGAAATTTCCGAAATTTCCCGATCGCTCAAGGGGCTGGCCAAAGAACTGCATTGCCCAGTGATCGCCTTGTCGCAGTTGAACCGAAGCCTGGAACAACGCCCCAATAAACGCCCGGTGATGTCGGACTTGCGAGAATCCGGCGCTATCGAACAGGATGCGGACGTGATCTTGTTTATTTACCGTGACGAAGTCTACAACCCGGATTCGCCTGACAAAGGAACTGCCGAAATCATCATCGGCAAACAGCGTAACGGTCCGATTGGTACGGTACGCGTTACCTTCCTGGGGCAATACACCAAGTTTGACAACTTTGCGGGCCCTCAGCGCGGTGATGATTACTGATTGTCATTGGGTTCGGCTTGGGTGGCGCCTGTACGCAGTTGGCGTGACAGCGCTGCTCAGTGCCTGCGCGGGTCCGAGTGGCCTGTTCGGCACGGCGGGCCCTGCGTTTACCTTGCCCAGCCTTAAAACCGCCAGCGCTTGGTTAGTCAGGGCTCCGTCCGCAGCGCTGCCACCACCTGGAATGGCAGCCCAACCTCCCGTAACAAATCTGCACCAGTTGCGGGAAAGTTTTGACGACCCCTTGTTGCTGGGAGTCTACGCGGTTGCCCCGCCTGCCCACCCCA
>DAITMV010000086.1:0-11416 GCA_036834985.1 Burkholderiaceae bacterium
GCATACGCCAGCTTCACCGAGCATTTTGGCGGTGGAGCCGTAACCCGGATCCATATCGCCGGTGACTTTGGCGGTCAGGCCATCGCCATTGGCCGTGGTGCCAAAAAAGCGCAGGTCAAATGAACCTTTGCGCTGTGACTCAGGGCTGGGGCCTTCGCCGGGTTTGGGTACCACAAACCGTTCCAGCAGCCAGCGTGAGGGGGGGATGGCTGCGCCGATCATGAACCCCGCCATGCCGCCAGTGATGGTCAGTGCCAGTACACGGCCTTTAAAGCCGAGACCTGTCATCATGGCCTCATCGTATTTGAATTCCTTGCTGTACGACCAATTGGACAATCCGTTGGACCGATGGACCACCCGGGTGTTGATCCCGGCCATGATAAACGGTGCAACCCAGGTACCGATATCGCCCTCGTAATTCGCAAACTTGACGTTGGGCTGACGTGTACCGGGGTTGGACGGGGCGATCAAAAACGGATTGGCCAGATCCTTGGCCAACTTGGGATTGGCTGTCAGCTCCTTGGTGACATTCATCAGGCTGGCGACTGTACCGCCGGAGAATTCACCTTTGAGTCGTCGCACCCGCATTTTTACGGAGGTGCACGGTACGTCATACTTGGCCATCGATTGCTGCTGGAGGTAATACGTACCCAGATCCGAAGGAATGGAGTCAAAACCGCAACAATGCACAATGCGTGCACCAGACTGTTTGGCGGTGTCTTCGTGGGCTTTGATCATCCGGTCAATCCATTGGATTTCGCCGGTCAGGTCGCAATAGTCCGTACCCGATTCAGCGCATACTTTGACCAGGGTTGAACCATACAGGGCATAAGGACCGACGGTGGATATCACCACCCGGGTATGATTGCACAACTCACGCAGGGCCGGTTCATCGTCTGCATCAGCGATCAGGATGGGAAGCGACTTGGCGTCCTTGCCCAGGCTGGCGCGCAGTTCTTCGAGTTTTTTACGGGAACGGCCCGCGATGGCCCAGTTGATTTCCCCCTCCGCCCCGTGTCTGCCCCACAGATAGCTGGTCAGGATTTGACCCACAAAGCTGGTGGCCCCAAATACAACGACGTCATATGCCTTTTTCGCCACGGTTGTCTCCCCGATTGTTATTGGCTGTTCATGATGAAATGGCGTTCAATGACAGGGATTGTAAATTAAGTGGTCGTTTCTGAGCGATGTATATATTCAATTCCGTGTTGCTGCGCGACGAACAGGCCGGATGCATCCTGAACCTGCCTTGCGATCAGTTTTACCCTGAATCGATCTGCCGCCGTGACCAGTCCGGGCAGGGTGCTCGCTGACCAGCTTTTGTCGAGAGTGAGGTTCAGATAATCCGGGCGCAATTGTCCGATCAGGCTGCCGGCTTCCACAAAATCACTGGCATACAGACCGGTTAAAAAGCCGTTGCGGCGGTAGTTGTCCGTGGCAAACCCCAGCACAGGCAGGTTGTGCGCGGCATTGCCGGGAATCTGGATCACAAACTGTTCAGGGCTCAAGCCCAAGGCTTCGATCACTCGACGAAAGGCCCGCCCATGGTTGTCCGGAACGGCTGATAAAAACCGCCCATTGACGCGCAAAAAGAGTCGTTCCTGATGCGAGCTGTCGGCAAAAAAATTCAGGGTATGCAGCATGCGTACCAGACGGTCAACCGAGGTCAGCATACTGTCATCCAAGGGGTCGATGAGTTGCTCCCAGTCCATGCTCAGTGGTGTCACAGTCTGCGCGTCGTAGCCGATGATCTGGCCTGTGGCGAGTTCTTCGATCGGGGTAAAGCGGCTGCTCACCGAGGTGTTGAAAAATTGTCCCCGAACCTGTGTGGGTGAGTATTGCCACAGATGGTAACCAACACCCGGCTGCACGGGCAGACGGGCAATGGCATGCAGTAAGGGTTGGTCAAACTGGGCCTTATAGTTTGGCAAGGGACACCTCCGTCGCCTTGACCAGTGCGACAACCTCGGTGCCGATTTTCAATCCAAGATCCTTGACCGAGCGGGTTGTGATCACCGAGGTGACAATCCCCGACGGCGTTTGCACATCGACCTCCGAGACCACTGGACCTTCGATGATGTGAGCGATCTGACCACGAAACTGGTTGCGTACGTTAATGGCTTGTATGGACATGGTGTGGCTTTCGTTCAATGAGTTGAACAGTGATCGTAGTGGCTTGGACGCCATTCTGTAACCAAGAAAAAATGATTAGCTTTTTTAAAACTGACATAGTCATCAAATGGCAAATGCGATGTGTTCAATCGATACCAACGGGGGTACTTTGTGAGGTGGTCGCACGGAGAGATCTGTCGCGTAATTGCACGACGTATTGAGTAAACGCTCCAGTAACCGGGACTCCAGTTCAATAAATGCCGGGTGGGTTCTGACGCGTGGTCGAGGTAAGTCAACGGCGATGTCCATGGCAATCTGACCGTCTTCTATCACAATAACCCGATCGGCCAGGCACACGGCTTCAGTCACATCGTGTGTGACCAGCAGCGCGGTAAATTCCAATCGTTGCCACAGTGATTCGATCAGCGAATGCATCTGGATGCGCGTGAGTGCGTCCAATGCGCCCAAGGGTTCATCCAGCAACAGCAGCCGTGGACGATGTGCCAACGCACGCGCCAAGGCAACCCGTTGTTTTTGTCCTCCTGACAGTCTGGCAGGCCATTCATCAGCCCGTTCGGCCAGACCCACCTGCTTGAGTAAGTCGGGCGCATGGTTAAGGTGGTGTGGTGCCAAACCCAGCGCGACATTGCTTAACACCGATTTCCACGGTAGAAGCCGGGGATCCTGAAACATGATGCGAAGGTCGTGTGTTTGAAGCGGGTACTTGTCGGTGGTGCTGATGTGTCCGTGGGAGGGCAACTCCAGGCCTGCAATCAAACGCAATAAGGTGCTTTTTCCGCAACCGCTGCGCCCGATGATGGCTACAAACTGCCCGGGGGTGACCGACAGATTGACGTCGCGTAAGACCTCCCGTGTGCCATACCGTATGCCCAGTTGGCTCGTTTGAAATCCAATGGCGTGTGTCCCTTGCGCGTGATGATTTACGGCGCTGGCAACCGCCTTGTGCTCTGTCAGATTACTTTGCATGGTGAGGTCCTGTTGTTGTGATGTAGGTCGTAGCAAGTGGGTTGAACATCATGTGGCTTGGTAGCCCGGATGCCAGCGCAGAAAATGGCGCTCCAGTGCTTTTGCAAAAAGATCAGCCATCTTGCCCAGCAGCGCATACAAGACAATGCCAACCAGCACGATGTCGGTTTGCAAAAACTCTCTGGCGTTCATCGTCAGATAGCCGATGCCCGATTGTGCGGAAATGGTCTCTGCCACAATCAGCAGAATCCACATCAGCCCCAGTGAAAATCTCACCCTCACCAAAATCGATGGCAATGCGCCGGGTAAGATCACATGCCTGTATAAGCGCCAGCCCCTTAAGCCGTAATTCGATGCCATCTCGATCAGGTGGGGATCCACGCTTCGAATTCCATGAAACGTATTCAGGTATACCGGGAAAAAAACACCGAATGACACCAGGAACAGCTTGGCCGTTTCGTCAATGCCAAACCATAAAATCACCAGTGGTATCAGTGCCAGCGGCGGAATGTTCCGGACCATTTGCAAGGTGGTGTCCAGCAGTGTTTCAAGCTGTTTGAAGGTTCCGGTCAGCAAGCCCAAAACCAGCCCGATGCTGGCACCGACTGCAAAACCGCTGAGCGCCCGCCATGTGCTGGTTTTGACATGGGTCCACAGCTCCCCGGACTGGGCCAGCGCGATGAATGCGTCCAGTACGCTCAAGGGGGCTGGCAATATCCGGCTAGAGAGCCAACCACTATGAACAGCCCATTGCCAGATGCTGATCAGCACCACGGTTGGCAACCAGGGAAGCAGTTTTTTTATCATGAAGCACTCACTATTTTTGAGACGGTCTTGGCCTTGGGTATGAAGCTGTTGGCGACGATTTCACCAAACGGCCCCGATAAGTTCGCACCTGCCAGCTTGTTCTGAGCAGTACGATTCAATAGCGGGAAGACCAGTTCGGCAAAGCGGTACGACTCTTCCAGATGCGGATAACCGGAAAACATGAAGGTATCAATTCCGAGTTCTGCATATTCATTGATTCGGGCCGCGACTTGCTCCGGGTTTCCGACCAGTGCGGTACCGGCTCCGCCCCGCACCAGACCGACGCCTGCCCACAGGTTCGGGCTGACTTCCAGTTGTTCCCGGCCTCCCTTTTTGCCGCCATGCAGAGCAGCCATGCGCTGCTGGCCGACTGAATCCATCTGCGCAAATTTTTTCTGAGCAGCGGCAATGATGTCGTCATCCAGTTTGCTGATCAGATCCTCCGCTGCAGCCCAGGCTTGTTCTTCTGTTTCACGCACGATCACGTGTAAACGGATGCCAAACCTCAAGGTGCGTCCTTTGGTGTTGGCGCGGTTTTTCATGTCTTCAATCTTTTGCGCAACCGCAGCGGGCGGTTCTCCCCAGGTCAGATACGCATCGACTTGTTCTGCAGCCAGATCGTGTGCTGCCGCGGAGCTTCCACCAAAATAAAGTGGTGGGTACGGTTGTTGAACCGGTGGGTATAGGCCTTTGGCGCCTTGTACAGACAGGTGCTTTCCTTCAAAGCTGAATGATTGGCCCTCATGTGTGGCGGTCAGTGTGCCTCGCCAGATTTTCAAAAACTCATCGGTGACTTCATAACGCGTATCGTGACTGTGGAACAGACCATCCCCTTCCAGTTCACCCGGATCGCCGCCTGTAACCACATTGATCAATAATCGGCCATGTGAGAGCCGATCAAATGTGGCGGCCATGCGTGCAGAGAGCGTTGGTGCGCTCAGGCCTGGGCGAATGGCGATCAAAAACTTCAATTGACGCGTAAAACCGATCAGACTGGAAGCGGTAACCCACGCGTCCTCGCAAGAGCGTCCCGTGGGTAACAACACACCGTCATAGCCGAGGGTGTCGGCAGCAACTGCGATTTGTTTGACGTAATCAAAAGTGACCTGTCGACCCCCTTGTTCTGTGCCCAGATAACGGCTGTCTCCGTGGGTGGGAATAAACCAGAAAATATTCATATGTATTAATCCTTGAGTGTTCGTTGTGCGATTTTTGTTTTACCCGGGAGTTGCCATACGGCATCGCTGACTACAATGGCTTTTGGAATCAGTCCCAGTTTGAAAAAGCTGTCAGCCACCTTTTGCTGTTCGGCAACAGTGGCTGGCTTGACGGTTGTCGTGGGTGCCTTGGGACGGCGTGAGAGGAACAAATGCACCGTGGCCAGGTTCAGTCCGCTGTAATCGGAGATCAGTTGGGCGGCCTCCTTGCGATTTTCATGCAAATAAATATCGGCTTGCGTCAGTTCGTCCAGTAACCGGGCAATGACATGCGGATATTTTGTACTGAACTCGCTGGAGGACAGGTAAAACGAGTTGTTATTCGTCAAACCGCTACCCGTGCTGATCACGCGTGGCTTGATGGCCAGTTCTGTGGCGGCATAAAACGGATCCCAGATCGCCCATGCATCCACACTACCTCGCTCAAACGCTGCCCGAGCGTCGGCAGGTGGCAAATAGATGGCGTCGATGTCACTCCATTGCAAGCCCGCTTTATCAAGCGCCTTAACCAGCAAAAAGTGGGCAGATGACCCTTTTTGCAGCGCGACGCGTTTACCTTTTAAGCCTGCCAAAGATTGAATGGTGGAGGTGGCGGGTACCAGAATCGCAGAGCTGTCCGGTTTTGGGGGTTCGGCGCCGACATAGACAATGTCTTTCCCTGCCGCTTGTGCAAAGACGGGTGGAGAGTCGCCCGTCAACCCAAAATCAATGCTTCCCACGGACAGGGCTTCGAGCAGTTGCGGGCCTGCAGGAAATTCAATCCAGCTGACCTTGCTGGATTTGAACTGCTGCTCCAGGACGTTTCTCTGCTTGAGCAAGACCAGATTGACCGCACTTTTCTGAAAACCGATTCGCAGTGCTGCCGGTTGTTCCTGGGCAATGCCAGACAGTGGTACCAGCAATGCCAAGGTCACCCATACACGGTGTAATAACGTTTTCATCATGAACCTTTGCTTATTGTTGGCTGAGCAGTTTGCGTGGGGGCAGGGCGGCGTCCTTGATGTGGATCGCTTTGGGAATCAGCTTCAGATCGTAAAAGCTGTCTGCAATTTTTTGCTGTTCAATCAGAACGCTGTCGTTGATGGGTCTGACATCATGCGTATAGCGACTGAGTGACAGCTCAATGACGGCGGGGTCCAGTCCTTGCAAGGGTGACAGCGCGTTCGCGGCCTCTGTTCTATGGCTGACGATCCAGCGACCTTGTGTTCCCAGTTCCTCAAAAAGATACTTGATCAATTCGGGGTTTTTTTCCGCAAATTGGCGTTCCGCCAAAAAGAACGAATGATTGTTGACAGTGGCCTTTCCATCGGCCAAAACGCGGGCGTTGATTTGCTTTTCGGAGGCGGCAAGGAACGGATCCCAGATCACCCACGCGTCTACACTGCCACGTTCAAACGCAGCCCGGGCATCCGCAGGTGGCAAAAAGACTGGCTGTATGTCGCTGTACTTTAAGCCGTTTTTCTCCAGTACCTTCACCAGAAGGTAATGAACATTCGAGCCTTTGTTTAACGCAACTTTTTTACCTTTCAATTCCACAACGCGCCGGATGGCTGACTCCTTGGGGACCACGATGGCCTCGGCGGTGGGAGCCGGTGCCTCGTAACCGACGTAGACAAAGTTGGCGCCTGCCGCCTGCGCAAAAATGGGCGGTGCTTCGCCGACATAGCCAAAATCAATGGCGCCCACATTCAACCCTTCCAGCAGTTGCGGGCCTGCAGGAAATTCCACCCACTTGACCTCCATATTTTTTTTGCCCAGCTGCTTTTCGAGGGTGCCTTGCGATTTGAGCAGCGTTAACAAACTGGCTGATTTCTGAAAGCCAATTCTGAGGGTTTGAGTCGATTCAGCGTGGGAAGCACTGGCAAGGCTGAGTGCTGTCACGGCAATGAAGGTGCGCCAGTGGCGTCGCACGGTGGCTGTGAATGAGTAAGACATGATCAATATCCTTATGGTCAATGAGTCAGTGGGTCAGGCGGCGTGGTGCACGTGGTGAAGATAGGGGCTTAACTCGCTGCGCGCGGCCAGTCCAAGTTCGCTGTCAGGTTTGACGTTGTCCAGAATCACTTGTGTCAAATCATTCAGACGTTCTTGCAGATCCGGATCGAGTCGAAAGTTACCCGCCTGATCGATCTGAACCTGTTGATCAACGCCATATACGCTGCCGACAATGTGTCGTGCACCCATGGCAGACAACACCGGTTTTAGGCTGTAATCCAGCGCCAGCATGTGTGCAAGGCTGCCACCGGTGGCGATCGTTGCAATACGCTTGTTCTTGAGCGCATCCTGCGACTGAAGATCCAGAAATACTTTGAGCAGACCGCTATACGCTGCCTTGTAAACCGGTGTTGCAATGATGATGAAATCGGCGGCTTTCAGTTGTGCGCTCGATGCAGCAATCGACGGGCTGTCCCAATTGGCCAGTATCAAATCTGACGCTGGAAGGTCCCTGACCCGGAGGTTGTCGACGTGTAGGCCGGCTTCGTCCAGCAAGTTGCTGATGTACGCCAGCAGGCGATTTGAACGTGAGGCCACTGACGGGCTAGATGAGATGCCAAGAATTCGCATGGCGATGAACCTAAGTGGTGTAAACCACGCATCTTAGGAATCCTGGCGTTCAAAGTGAACCAAGAAAATCTGCGAAACAATTGACGATTTTCTATATCTGGAATAACGAATTATTTGTTATCTACACAGCAATAGATCATGACTGGCAACAAAAAAAAGCCCCAACCAGAGGTGGGGCTGAACAGGCTGTGAGTACACAAGCCTCTAGGTTGGGAGTGTGCAGTCAGATGGCAACTGCAAAGGTCGTTATGGTCATCGTAGGCGTTTGGGCCTGGCGTGTGAACCAAGAAAAACAGACAAGCAAATTCAGTTTTGTTATATCTGCCGGCGATTTTCTACCAGTTGGTATAAAACGGCGCCTGCCATCAGGCTGGCCATCCATGCCATCAGAAAAGCCAGCAGATTGGTCGAAAACTGTGCGGTGGCCAGTCGCAACACCACGGTACTGACAAGCAGGCACACCGGGTAATGAATCAGAAATACCGAATACGACATATCGCCCAGCACTTCGAAGGGCTTGGCCTTGATCAGATGGGTATACGATTGCAGGCGTTCACTGATGATCAGAACGCAGGCTGTTATCCCTGCAACGGCGATGCGATCACGCCATTCAATGAACAATGCCACCGAGGTCACGGTTGCAACCACCAGCATCCACATGAAGTAACGCTGATGGCGTGTGGCCCAAAAGCACATCACGCCCAGACCGTAGGAGCCAAAAAAATAAAGGCCCCATTCATCCCACGCTGGATGGCGGTTTAGCCATACCAGCGAGACCACCGTAAGCGCCAAGGCTTGAATCAATACCCAGCGTGATGCAGAGATAGGGGTAATCCTCGATAGCCCATAACTGATCCAGATGATCATCGCCAACAGGCAATAGAGCTGAAAATCAATCGCTACATACCAAACGCCCGCTGAGAGCGCCTCGACACCGAGGATGTCATGCAAAAAGAAAGCGTGGGCAAGTAACTGATAGGCCGACGGCCTGTGGTTCAGTTCGGGATGACCCGCGACCCAGCCCGCGACCACCGCACACAAGACGGCCAGACCCACCGCAATCCAATAAGGTTTGGCCAAGCGTAGGTAACGTTGCCAGATCAGTTGCCCCAATGCGCCAGGACCCTGTGTGCCGCTGTTGTGTTCGACCAGACGGTGCAGTGAGCGCGTCGCCAGAAATCCGCCAATCACCAGAAACACCTGCACGGCATAGCGGGCGTCCTCATGTAACCAGTTCATGAGCGTGGACCAGCGCAGTTCCAGTACCCCTGACATCGGGCTATACAGGGCCAGGTGATGCAAAACAATGATCTGTGAGGCGATCGCTTTGACAGCGTCTACTGCAGGGTTGCGCACAATCTGAAACTTCTCCAACAAAACCGGCGAAGTATACCGGCCTGTCGTCGATGAAACACTCTATAGAGTTCAAGGGCGTATGATGCGGGCATCACCTCTTTTTTGCGTTGCACCTCCATGAAACCTCACGCCCCCGAACCTAAACCCGTCCCAGACCTTGTGCAATGGTTTGAGTCCGATGCCCTGTGCACGGCGCGCTGGCATTCCGAGCAGGGCGCGGCGGCACCCAAGCGGTTTGAGCTGGTCGATGACACCATCACTGCAGATGCAGCCTTCAGGCTGGCCAGTGAAGGAACGGGGCTCATCTGGAAGGGCGATTTTCAAAATGCCAAACAATTGGTGCAGGCTCTGGCCCGCCGTCTGGATTCCCGGTACAAAAAGCCGTCCAAGCAGGGGCCTAAACCGTTTCCGGAGGCGTTTCATCAACACCGGGTGGCACAACTGCAACGATCACGGACGCTGGGCTCTGTACTGATTGTTCTGGAAGCGGACGGAACCGTGCCCCTGCGACGCGCTCCTGATGTCAGCGAAGCCGTTCTGGCGGCCTACGGCGAGCGATCCGAACGCTGGATGATTTCGCTGCGCGAACTGCTGGCAGTGATCGGTGCGCATGAGTGGGAAAAAAAGGGGGTCCCCATTCCTGCCCTCGAAGCGAGTATTTATCCGGGTTACGGCGTGTTTTCACCGATTCGGGGTGAATACCTGGATCTGGTGGCCCAAGCCCCTCTGCCGGCAGCACTGGAGCAGGCGTCTGTTGCATGGGATGTGGGAACCGGAACGGGCGTGATCGCGGCCTTGCTGGCCAAACGGGGTATTGGCCGGATCGTCGCCACCGATACCGATGAGCGGGCCCTGCGGTGCGCTCATCGCACCATTCAAACCATGGGACTGACGGCCCAGGTGACTGTCCTGAATGCAGATTTGTTTCCGGCGGGAGATGAGCAAGCGGCCTTGATTGTGTGCAATCCACCCTGGCTGCCGGGTAAACCCAGCTCCTCGCTGGAAGCCGCCATTTATGATCCCGATCACGGTATGTTGCGTGCGTTTTTAAGCCAAGTGGGCAGCCATTTGCTGCCAGCAGGGCAGGTCTGGTTGATCATGTCTGATTTGGCTGAACACCTGGGATTACGAGCGCCTGGTTTGTTACCCGACCTGTTTGAAAAAGCAGGTCTGACGGTGATTCATCATCTGGAAATAAAGCCGCGTCACGGCAAGGTACAAGACAAAACCGATCCCCTGTTTAAAGCCCGTCAAGCGGAAACCACTTCATTGTGGATTCTCGGTCACTCGACCTAGACAGACCTGTGGCATTCAAGGCGCTCGCAACTGTGATGCAATGTGCGTCAGCGCCGTGATGTGATCCCAGCGTTTATCGGCGATCGACTGTGCAGGCACAAACCAACTGCCGCCGACACAGACAACATTCTTCAGGGCCAGGTACCGGGGGGCCAGTTCTTCTGTCAGGCCGCCCGTGGGGCAAAAGGATACATCCGGAAATACCGATCCAAACGCCTTGAGCAGACCCAAGCCACCGACGGTTTCTGCCGGGAATAACTTGAGCACCTTAAAACCCATGTCCAGCGCACTTAAAACGTCTGTGGCGGTGGCGACCCCAGGTAGTAAGGGCATCTGCAGGGTGTGGCAGGCGTCCGCAATACGTGCTGTCAATCCTGGGCTGACACCAAATTGTGCACCATGATCGACTGCCGCACGCACATCCTCGCTGTTTTTCAGGGTGCCTGCACCTACTATCGCATCCGGATAGTGTGTACGAATCTGTTCGATGGCTTTTAGGGCGGCCGGCGTCCTGAGCGTGACTTCCAGCACCTGTACACCACCTGCCAACACGGCGTGTGCAAGGGGAAGGGCGTCCTCGAGTTGATCAATCACAATCACCGGAATCACCGGGCCTGCCGACACAACGCGTTGGACGGTCATCGGATTACTTATAGCCATGTGCATGCACCTTGCTCAGCACAGGTGGCTGAGGCTCTGAAGTTTTTAAACAGTTCCCGACCTAATCCGCCTTGCTCGCTGCCCTGCCGGTTGGGTTGCCTGCGCAGGAGCTCCTCGTCTGGCACCTCCAGCGTCAGTGCTCCCGCGATGGCATCAAGCGTCATCATGTCTCCGTCCTGCACCAGGCTGAGTACGCCACCGTCCAGCGCTTCTGGTGAGAGATGAATCGCTGCGGGTACCTTGCCCGAGGCGCCACTCATCCGGCCATCGGTGACCAGCGCCACTTTAAAACCATTGTCCTGCAAGATGGACAGCACCGGCGTGAGTTTGTGCAACTCGGGCATTCCATTGGCTTTGGGTCCCTGATAGCGCATTACCAACACCAGATCTTTGTTTAACAAGCCCGCCTTAAATGC
>DAITMV010000087.1:0-11348 GCA_036834985.1 Burkholderiaceae bacterium
GTTGGGTAAGGACAAACGTTATACCCAACTGGTGCAGGATAGTTCAGGTTGGATGAGTCTGTGGACTACTGCATTTGGAACCGAGGGATTTCCGCCTTTTGACAGCCTTGCGGTACTGCTGACAAGCAATCCGGAGTGGTTTGCTTGTAAAACGGTTCAGCCGGTGGTCAAAGAGCGCGCATCAATTTTTGGGGGCCAGTGGGTTGTTGAACACCACGACAAAACCAGCAGCACGCAGGCTCCGTTGATGTTTGAGCGCTGTTTGCTAAAACCCAACCGCCCCCCTTGGACCACAGTGCTTACAGCTTCGACTCCACAAACTTCCAAAGCGCGCTGACTTCCTGAGCCGATGGGCCATTGGGTTTGGCCTCCAGTACGGATTTTCCTTCGCCCATGGACATGACATAGTCGGTTCGTTCATGCAGCGCCTGTTTGCACACGGGAGCAAACTTGGCCAGTTCCTTGGCCACCTGATCAGCGATGTGTGCCCTTGACGATGCGCCGTTAATGACCCACACCATTGGGCGACCGGCCAGGGACAGGCTCTCGAGGGTGGCAGATACGCTGTGAAGATCCAGCGGGCTGGCTTTGGTGGGGACTACGACCAAATTAGCCTGCGCCATGACTTCTGCGACCCACTCCTTGTCATAGGGCGGCATATCCACAACAACGTGTGTGATACCGTCGCTTTTGAGTTTGTCGAGCAACCCCGCCAAACGGCCTGGAGTGGCTGTCACAACCTTGGGGGTGGGCGCCTGGCGCAACGCTGCCCAGTGGGTGACGGACCCTTGCGGGTCCAGATCAACAATCGCAACCCGTGAGCTAGATTTTTGGCTGGCTGCAACAGCGAGGTTGGCCGTGATGGTTGACTTACCTACGCCGCCTTTACGGCTGGCCACAACGATTACTTTCATAGGTATTTTCAGAATTAAAGTCGTTTGAGACACCGATTGTAGCGATTACGCTCAATAAAAGTGGACTATGATGTGACATAGTCACAAAAAAATTAAAATCAACTGATCCCGCATAAAAAAATTTACATGAGTTTTCAAAGACATGGTCAGTCAGGCTGCAGGTAATCCGGGAATAAATTCGCCCCAGTGGGTCGTCGCTGGATTGGTTGTGCTCGTCTGGTCCATTCCTATATTGGCATGGCTGGCCGCCTCCAGTGCAAGTATGGTGTTCGGTCTGTGTTGTGTGGCGGCGGGGTTGTCCATCGGGATTGTATTGCTCGGTCGTGAGCTGGCTCAGTCTCAGCATGATATTGATCATGTGTCACTGCAACTTCGCCAAGAGGTGAACAAGACCGACATTCTCTCTAAAGCGATCGTCAACCGAAGTGCGTTGTTCGATGGCTTGTCCGAGGCATTTCCGGGGGTCTTTTTTCAGCTCGAATACAATCTGGGTACGCGTTATTTCAGTTATTTGGGCCCGCGATGCGAGGCGGTGCTGGGTGTATCGGTTGATGCGATGCAAAAATCGCCTGAGGTGTTGCTTGAGCGTACCGTGGATGAGGACAAAACCCTGCTTCTCCCCCTGTTTGAACTGCCTCGAACCGACCACCAGACCACACAGGCGGTGATTCGCTTCAAACCACTGTCCGGTGGCACGAACACCTCGGAGCGGCATTTGCAATTTGTCTGGAAGGTACGATGGGCGGGGCCTGTCGCATATTTTGAGGGGATGTGCCTTGATGTGACAGATTGGGTGATGGCCCAACGGGAGGCGCAAGTGGCCGACCAGGCTAAAACGGCTTTCCTGGCCACGGTCAGTCACGAAATCAGAACCCCGCTCAACGGCATCATCGGCTATACCCGTCTAATGGAAGAGCGCACGACACATGATGGCGACAAGCGTGATTTGCACAACATTCGCGAAACCGCTGAACATCTGAACCGCATTCTCAACGATATTCTGGATTTTTCAAAAATCGAAGCCAACCGCATGCTGCTCGAAGAGCGGCGGCTGGTGATCCGCGAGTTGGTGGAGTCCTGCTCAATTCTGTTTAGGCCACTGGCCGAACAAAAAGGACTGCGTTTTGACGTGGTCAATGAGTTGGCTGATGCGCCTGCGGTCATGGGCGACAGCATGCGTTTGCGTCAGGTGTTGAGCAACCTGCTGTCCAACGCCATTAAATTTACAGAATCCGGTTATGTGCGTCTGCATGTGATGGGGGCTGAAATCCCCGGCCAGCAATTGCGGGTTCGCTTTGATGTATCCGATTCAGGGATTGGTTTGACACCCGCGCAACGCGGACAACTGTTTCAGCGGTTTGTGCAGGGGGATAGCTCTACGACCCGCCGGTTTGGGGGCACAGGGTTGGGCCTGTCCATCATCAAAGGATTGATCGAAAGCATGGCAGGTGATATTCATGTGGAGTCGATCGAGGGGGTTGGGTCCTGTTTCTCCGTGACCGTCATGTTCAAGCTGGCGCCTTTGGTGGAGGCGACGCAAACAGTGGTGGTTGAGCAAACCAGCAGGATGTCTATCCTGTTGGTCGACGATTATGATCTGAATCGCCGCTTGCTGCGTCGTATGCTCGAAAAAGACAACCATCAGGTCACCGAAGCAGAAAACGGCGCCATTGCCCTGGATTTGGCCAAGTCTCAAGCGTTTGACCTGATTTTGATGGATCTTGAAATGCCGGTGATGGACGGCCTGGACAGTGCACGCGCCATTCGTTTGCATTCGGAAGTCAACCAGAATACTTATATCTGCGCCTTGTCCGGGTTGGCATTTGAAGAAGACGTCAAGCGGGTGTTGGAGTCGGGGATGAATGAGCACATGGCCAAACCAGTCTCGTTCGATGCGCTCAGGGGTTTGTTGGTCCGGGTGCGACAGCGCGAGGCAGGACCACGGGCGCTGCTGGCCTGAGCGTTTTACCCTCGTGGCAAGTTGGCTCGTGTTGAGTCGCACTTTGAATTTCTGTATGTTACTCTCTGGTAAATTAAATAGCCTGGAGACTTTGATGGACACCAAACTCGCCTTATCCAAACAAGCCAACTTTGCCGCATCCATCGACGCGCTCAAAGCCGATATCGCAGCGATTGAGCCGATTCTTAAAGAGTTTCCCAAGCTCGAATACCTCAAGCCTGCTGGTCCCCAAGTGTATGAACTCAAACTCAAGCCGATTGGTGGCATGGGTGTCAGCCATTCGGTTGAGTACGCGGCGACCTACACCGTGAGTGCAGATCAGATGAGTATTCAGTTTGAACCCAAAAAGGGGTTTGGCAATGCATTGCTCAGCGGATCATTTCGATTCGAAGACAAGGGCAACGGCCAAGTCACCGCGCACATCGATATCAAGGGTGAGCTCAATGACATCTCTGTGCCCATGTTGTTGCGTGCAGCAGCGCCAGGGTTTATCAAGCAGATGTTCGATTCGATCATTGGCCGTTATCTGGAAAAGCTGCAAGCCAAACACGCTTGAGGATCGTCGGTAACAGTTGCAGCGGTGCCCTTCGGGTGTTGATACAATGCGAAGTTACTCCATATGAATTATCAGCACATGGCATCGCATTGGTACGTGGTATTTACCAAACCTCGAGGAGAGTCACAGGCTGCAGAGCATTTATGCCGACAGTCCTATGATGCGTTTTTCCCGAAAATTCGGGTCAACAAGCGTTTGGCCCGCAAGGTGTGCGCCATCGAAGAGGCGATGTTTCCTCGCTATATTTTTGTCCGTTTAACCCCAGGTCACGACAACTTTGCGCCCATCCGCAGTACACGCGGGGCCATAGACCTGGTTCGTTTTGGAGGGCAACCTGCGTTTGTTCCGGATGGATTCATCGAGCTGTTACGCAGCAGTTGCCAAAGCGACTTGATGGATTTGACTGCAGACACATCCTTGCAGGAAGGCCAAGCAGTGGAGGTGATCGACGGGCCATTCGCCGGGGCCGTCGGCGTACTGGCCTCGGTCAAGGCACAAGATCGTGTGGTCGTGCTGCTTGAACTGCTGGGACGACCCACGCGGGTGGAGCTTGAGTCTCACACGGTCCAACACAAATCGTCCTGATAAACCACTCCTTTAACTTCATTCCAGAGGGAATATTCCGTGGATAACAAGAATTCTGCCTTTGAAAAGGGCGTTGCCATGCGAAGCCAGGTGCTTGGCGCCCAGTACGTCAAAAACGCGGTGTCAAATCCTGATGATTTTGCGGCACCGCTACAGCAACTGGTTACTTCACATGCGTGGGGCACTGTCTGGACCCGCGAAGAGCTGCCGCCAAAAACTCGCAGCATGCTCACGGTCTCGATGTTGATTGCGTTAAACCGTCCCAACGAGCTCAAGCTGCATATGCGAGGCGCGTTGAACAATGGGGTGACCAAGGAAGAACTGCGCGAAATCATTATTCACGCGAGTGTGTATTGTGGTTTCCCGGCTGCGATGGACAGCATGAAGCACGCCAAAGCCTTGTTTGAAGAGCTGGACTCCGAGCAGCCTACATAGTCACTTGCTCGGGGTCGTTTTCACTGGGGTGTGAAAGGCTTGGCCTGCCGCGCGTTATGGCCGCTTATTTTTCGACAAAAGCGCGTTCAAACACGTAATCCCCTGGCTCGCCCACACCCGGTGAGGCCACCAGGCCACGCGCATCAAGCAAGGTGCGCAGGTCGGCCAACATGCTGGGGCTGCCGCAGATCATCACACGGTCGTCCGTGGGGTTGATGGGAGGCAGGCCGATGTCAGCAAACAATTGACCGTTTTCCATTAGATCCGTCATGCGACCCTGATTTTTAAATGGCTCGCGGGTCACAGTTGGGTAGTAGATCAGTTTTTCACGCACCACATCGCCAAAAAACTCGTTTTCGGGCAATTCTTTGGTGATGAAATCAGCGTAGGCCAACTCACTGACCAGACGCACACCATGCACCAGGATGACTTTTTCAAAGTGTTCGTAGGTTTGCGGGTCTTTGATGATACTCATGAACGGAGCCAGCCCGGTGCCGGTGCCCAGCAAATACAGGTGCTTGCCTGGCTTAACATCGTCGATGACCAGTGTTCCTGTCGGCTTGCGGCTGACAAATACGGAGTCGCCCACCTGCAGGTGCTGCAGACGTGAGGTGAGCTTGCCGTCAGCTACCTTGATACTGAAAAACTCCAGATGCTCTTCATAGTTGGCGCTGGCAATGCTGTAGGCGCGCAAGAGCGGTTTGCCCTCGACTTCAAGGCCAATCATCACAAAGTGGCCGTTATGAAAGCGCAGGCCCGGATCGCGGGTGGTTTTGAAGCTAAACAGGGTGTCGTTCCAGTGGTGGACGCTGGTGACGCGTTCTTGAATCAGATTGGACATAGTGCGGGGCAGCAAAAATTCTGTTGAGCGGATGATAGCCCAATGGCGTCGCAACGGCGCTAAATGGTTCTATATTTTAGTTATTTGCTTATGAGATCTTCGGTTTATAACCACGATTGAACTAGAATCTCTAACTCAAAAGAGTGGGATTCTCGTATGCTCTGCCTGCAAACAACAACAAAAGTTCAGTAAACATGCCTACAACAATAGAACAAAAGACTTTGATCGATGAAGCGAGCGTCAAGGTGGTTGATGCGGACGACGTCAAATTGTCCGTCAAGACCTGGGGCAACCCGTATGCACCGACCGTGATTCTGGTGCACGGCTACCCGGACAGCAGTGAGGTGTGGTATCCCATTGTCGAGTTGCTGCGCCACCGCTTTCATGTAGTGACCTACGATGTGCGGGGCACGGGTCAATCGAGCACGCCCACCGGGATGGGGGCTTACAGCCTGACCAAACTATCCGACGATTTGCAGGCGGTGATGCGGCAAGTGTGTCCTACCCAACCCGTCCATTTGGTTGGGCATGATTGGGGGTCGATCCAGACCTGGGAAAGTGTGACCAACCCGAATTTAAAGCCCAGGATCGCTTCGTTTACGTCAATTTCCGGCCCTTGCCTGGACCACGTCAGTCACTGGATTCGCAACGGCCTGGCCAACGGTACCGCAAAAAAGCGCATGGCGGTCCTCAGTCAGCTGGCCCACTCCTGGTATGTGGCTGCATTTCAGTTGCCATTGCTGGCTCCGTCGTTTTGGCGTTTAGGGCTGGACAAGGTATGGCCCAAGATTGTCTCAAAGATGGAAGGCCAGGCGATCGCTAAAAACCCGACGCAACGGCGTGACGGTGTCAACGGTATTAATCTGTATCGAGCCAATATGCTGCCCAAACTAGGTGCTCCGCGTGAGCGGTATACCGAGGTACCGGTGCAGTTGCTGGTGCCTAAAAAAGATTCGTTCGTGACGGCCAGCTTGATTACGGCCACGTATCCTTGGGTTAAGGATTTGTGGCGCCGTGAGATGGATGCAGGCCACTGGGTGGTGGCATCGGACGCCGACTACGTGGCCAATTGCATTTCCGAATTTGTTGATTTTGTTCAGGAAAAGCGTGAAACCCCTAGCCTGGCAAGGGCGCGTGTGACTAATCTGGAGCGCAATACCGCTTGAGGGGTTGAGCCAGTAACTGGCCTATCCTGGTGTCTTGTTGAGCACGGAAACCTTCCAGGCCTATGCGCATGGTCTGCGGTGGGTCGATGCTGGCAGCCCGGTAGGTGCCCAATAACCGATCCCACCACGGCAGGTTAAAGCCGTAGTTGGAATTGGTCTCCTCAGGTCTGACAGAGTGATGGATGCGGTGCATATCCGGGGTGACCACCCACCAGCGCAGGGCCTTTTCCAGAGGCTGCGGTATTGAGAAATTACCGTGATTAAACAGGGCGGTACCATTCAAGATAATCTCAAAAGCAATGACCCATTGTGGGTCGATGCCAAACAAAGCAACAACCAACATTTTGTACACCATCGAGAGCACGATCTCGATGGGATGAAATCGCACCGCCGTCGTTACGTCAAAGTCTATGTCAGAATGATGCATCCGGTGCAGACGCCACAACCAGGGAATGTGGTGCGATGCCCGATGCTGAAGGTAAACGGCCGCATCCAGTATCAACAATCCGGCCAGTGCAGACACCCAATCACTCACGCTGAACCAGTTAAACAGGCCGATGTGATGAAGCTGGCTATATTGGGCCACTCCAACCGCCAGCAGGGGCACACAAAAGCGCACCACCGCGGCGTCGAGGAGCATGATTCCCAGGTTTTGCCGCCACCGAAATCCTGTTGGCAGACTGCCACGCCGGTAGGGATAGCGCCACTGCAGCCACGCGACTACCAAAAAGACGGCGGTAAATGACAGCAGGCGGATTGAGGCTTCAGACATGAATTGAATATGATCGTATGGTCATTGTTAGATACAATGATAGTGACTTAAGTTCAAATAAAAAAACAGCCCCGGTGTGTATCACTGGGGCTGTTTTTTTAAATGGGCTGGTTTGGCTCAGACAGGGCCCAGCCAGAGCCTTTTACAGGTGTGTCATGATGACCAGCTGCATTTCACCCACTGCAAAGCCGAGCAGGGCGCCCACCATGATCAAGATCCATTCTTCCTGCTTAAAGACCGGGCGCAGCAGGCCTTCGAATTCAAGTGGGGTCATGGCCTGCATTTTGGTGGCAACGATGTTTTCAACGTCCAGCGCCGATTGAACATAGTTTTCTGCAGACAAGATAACGTCTTTCAGATCTGTCATCAGGCGGTTGGAAACATCCGATTTCATGTTCTGGAAGGTTTGCGCACCCACGGCCATGACCAGGAATGGTTTGACGATACTGGCTTTGCTGTCGACCATTTCGCGGACTCGACGGTCCACCATGGCTTGCAGGCGCTCGGACAAGGGACCGGAGACAATCTCGCCGATGATGGTGCGGGGGGTCAGAATGTCGCTGGCGATGATGCGGGCATAGTCGCGGGCCACAGCCTGCTGACGCTTTAAGAACAAGCCCTGGATCGTGTAGTTACCGAACAGGATTGGCTTTTTAGGCTCAAACAGCATGTTCAGTGCCACCCAGTCAGACACAAAACCGACGCCAAAGCCGAAGGCCGGCAAAATCCAGGGGCTCTTGAGCAGCACCCACAGCACCATCTGAATCAAACCGATCGCAAAGCCAAAGAAAAAGCCCGAGACGGCGAAGAACTTGAACTCCTCGCGACCGACTTCCTGGAAAATTCGGTTGAGCAGGGTACGGTCGTTCAGCAGGATCCTGATCACGAGATCTTTCAGATCAAGCAAGTGATCGATATTGTCCTTGATGTCATCCATCACCGAGGCGATCACCCCCGGAACGTCGCCTTTGACCTGGTCGATGAGCTTTTTTTGCGCAAACGCAGGTAGCGTTTCCCAGAGCTTTGGCTGGTGCTTGGCCATCACATCCCGAATGATCGATTCGATGATGTGCATGGCCGGGCCTTCCAGTTCGCGACCCAGCCGCTCTGAATCGAGCCGCCCAACCACTTCCCGCACGGATACCAGCTTGGTGGTGATGGTGTCCACCGCGATGGTTGCCATGCGCTCGGCGTTGCGAGGCACGATGCCTTGCCAGCCAAAAAACGGCTTGATGCCGACAAAGTCGAGCGGATAAAACATCATTTTTACCGCTGCAACTTTGGTGATGTATCCTAAAAATGCGGCTACGACCGGTATAGATAAATAAATAAGATAATTTTGATGAATGTCAGCGCTGATCGCTTGCCAGTTCATGATGTCCCCTGGATTTTTATACTTGTCAGTTTTTATTGGTACAGTGTCAAATGCTATTTTTTGTATAAGATAACATGTGAACGGCTGTGCTATTTTGGGTTGCAGCTAGCATTGTATAAATAAAATTAAAAAAAGAAATCAGGCGATTACTTGCTTGAACATAACAACAACATTGAGACCTCGCATTTTTCTATGATTTCGTCTTTTTTTGCGCTTTTGGGCGACCATGGCACCGTGTTGTTGATCGGTGGGCTGGCTGGCGCGGTGCTCGCCATGGGTGCGCAGCGCGGGGCGCTGTATCTGATGTTCCATCCTAAGGAGTTCAGGGGGTGGAAGTCTCCCCACCTGGATGCGCTGGGATTGCCCAGCATCGGTATGCAGGGCTTGGGGTGGCAGGGGATTGTGCCGCAACAGGCCTCCAATATGGCAGAGGTATCGGTGCGCATCATGACTCATCGGCTGTTGCCGCTGGTCGAAATCATGAAACGGGTCAGCCCGGAGGCTTTGGCGCGATCGATCCAACCGGGTATGGAAGATACGGCCGAGGAGGTCACCCGCGAGGCGTTGCGCCTGTACAAACCAAAACTTTGGGAGACTTTACCCAGCTACGTGCAGGGGCGAATCATTCAGCGCGCGCGCGCCGAGGTGTTTGATGTGGCGGTAGAGATTGTTCGGGATATTTGCAAATACCCGGACAAGTTTCTGGACTTAAAAGCGCTGGTGATTCAAGTGTTGAATCAAAAGCCTGAGCTGTTGATTGATTTGTTTCAGCGTGCGGGCAAAGATCCAATGCGCTTTTTATTGCTGTTCGCGGGGCCCGCAGGGTTTATTACCGGCGTGTTGACGGCGCTTGTATGGGTCAGCTCGCATGGCAATCTGTGGTGGGTGTTGGCCACCGGGATCGCCTTGGGGGCTGTGAGCAAGTGGTTGGCGTTGCAGAGCCTGTTTTTTCATCCTCAACAAAAAACGGGTCGGCTTGGTGGTTATGTGGGGTATTTTTTCCGGGCACAAGCTCATATCGCACATACCTACGCCGAGGTGGTGGCAGAGCAAATCGTTACACCCGCCCATATTGTGCACGGTTTGACTCTGGGGCCCAACGCTCATCGGCTGATCGGATTGATGCATCATCACATCCAGCGAGCGCTGGACGAACGTTCTAGCAGCGTCAAACCGCTTCTGATCATGTTTTTAGGGGCCAGCGAATGGCAAAAAATTCGTCATCATGTGGCGCAATCGTTTGTCGACAGACTCCAATCCCACATGCGGGCCAGCGAGGAGTATCTGAGCCAGACACTGGAAATTCGTACGATTGTCGAGGACAAGCTGGCCACCTTAAACGCTGCCGATTTTGAGCGGATTTTGCGCCCTGTGTTCCAGGGGCACGAGTGGCTGCTGACCGTGGTCGGTGGGGCTTGGGGTTTGTTGTTGGGCGCTGGGCTGTGGTTGGTGATGCATTAATCGACGCCCAACAAGCGGCTGCATTGCATTGACGTGTAGCTAGCCGACAAACGCATGGTATTTAAGGTCTGCCAGCGTGACGTACTCCAGTGCTTTGGCATGGGTTGCCTCCAAAATGACGGCCGGAGCACAACCGGCCTCGAGCGCCTGTTTCCAGCGGCTGGCGCATAAACACCAGCGATCACCGGCAACCAGCCCTGGAAAGCTGAACTCTGGGCGTGCCGTGATCAGGTCGTTCCCCTGCAGGCGGGAGTAATCCAGAAATTCTTCTGTCATGATGGCGCACACCACATGGGTACCCACGTCATCGTTGCGGGTACGGCAACACCCATCCCTGAAAAAGCCTGTTTTGGGATCATGGCTGCAATCAGCCAGTGGTGTGCCAAGAACGTTGTTGGCGTGTTCGTGCTTATTCATGGGCAACTCGTTTCTATAACAGCGCGGAACTGTTAAGTATAGAAAATTTATGCACCAAGCAGCGAAATCCGAATCCACTCCCGTGATTGTTGTAGTAATAAAGCCAACTACTCATTAAGGATAGATTTAAATGGAAGCAGATCGCAGCACCGCCCCCAAGAGCGAACCGGTTGGTTCTGTGGCAGACGTTCAAGGCCAGCCCACGGTTGTTCGTCAAGGGCAAACCATTGCGTTAAAGCAGGGCGATCCCATTATGCCCGGTGACGTGCTAGAGGCAGGTGATGCGGGCCGCGTGAGTGTGACCGTAACCAATGCGCAAGGTGAGCCTGTAGGCAATCTATTGCTGAGTAATGCTGGCAAAGCAACCGTTGACACAGCGTTGATCAATGGCGAGCCGGTTCCCCAATTTGAAGCCCCCACCGCCGAGGGCGTTGAGCTGACCAGCGTTGATCCCGATTACGCTGACATCCTGATGGTCAAGGGTGCAGGTGCGGCCAGCAGCGGCGGTTTGTATGGTTTGTTTGGAGCGGTTCCAGCCCTGGCAGGCATCAGTGGCACCACAGCCGCAGGTGTTGCGGCCGGCGTGGTAGGTGTTGCAGCAATTGCCAGCAACGACAGCTCGTCGAATGATTCAAACTCCGGTTCAACCGGGACAGGTACCGGAACAGGCACAGGCCTGGGTACTGGCACAGGCACGGGAACAGGTTTAGGTACCGGTGTGGGAACTGGAACGGGTGCAGGAACGGGTGCTGGCACTGGGCCAACAGGTACTCCGCTGGATGCTGTGCTCGCACCGCTGCAAAGCGCTGCCGGTGGTGCAGGGTCTGGCAGCGGTGGTGGTTCAAGCGCCGGTCCGACAGGAACTC
>DAITMV010000088.1:0-11343 GCA_036834985.1 Burkholderiaceae bacterium
TAGTTGGGGGAGCGGTACGAAGGGAATCGCCAACAACTCTCCCGCTCGAGGTGTTAACCTACACAACTCCAAGCCTGTCGTACCAAGCCGATCACCTCCGTCGGCTTTTATGGAGTCGTTGCGCGTTATCTCATGCCGTCCATTGTTGCGCTGTTTGCCTTTGTCTTGTTGGTTCTTGGTGGGTATGGCTATAGCAATCAGCCTGTGCAGGAGCCCCCGTGGACGGATGTCATCCCCGGTTTTGCATTTTCTCCCTATCAAGCCGGGCAAAGTCCGTTAAACGACACTCATCCGTCCGTCGAAGACATCGCTCGCGATCTCGCGGTACTGGACGGCAAAACAACTGCCATACGAACCTATTCCGTGACGGGTGTGTTGGCCGATATTCCTCGGCTTGCGCAGCCGCATCACATGCAGGTTGCCTTGGGGGCCTGGATCAGTGCTGACCAGCACGCCAACACCGTGGAGCTAAGCCGCCTTGTTCAGGTGGCCAACGGGCCGTCTAACAATGTGGATCGCTTGATCATTGGCAACGAGTCGTTGCTGCGTAACGATTTAACGCCCGAGCAGCTGGCTACCTATCTGGATGAGGTACGCAGAGCGACCGATATACCTGTGAGCACGGCCGAGCCTTGGCATGTGTGGCTCAAATATCCGCAATTGGCACAACATGTGGACTATCTGGGTGTGCATTTATTACCATTTTGGGAAGGCGTTGCGCTGGATAAAGCCGTTGATTTTTCCATTAAGATTTACCACCAGCTGCAGCAGGCGTTCCCCGGTAAACAAATCGTGATCACCGAGGTGGGGTGGCCCAGTCACGGCCGTTCCATCAAGCAGGCGGTGGCCTCGCAGGCGAATCAGGCCAAGTTCTTGAGGCGTTTTATCCACAGGGCCGAGCAGGAGCACATGCAATTTTATGTCATGGAGGCGTTTGACCAGCCGTGGAAGACGCGCATCGAAGGCAGCGTGGGTAGTTACTGGGGGGTTTTTAATTCAGCGCGCCAACCGAAGTTTGAAACACGCAATCCGATTATTGCCATTCCCCAATGGAAGCTGTTGGCTGCAGCTTCCATCGTGGTGGCTTTGTTGATGAGCCTTCTGTTGCTGGCCGACAGCGCCGCCCTCAAAAATACCGGCCGTACCTTTCTAATGTTTAACGCGTTTGTTGCGTCATCCCTAATCATTTACATGCTCTACGATTTTTCTTTGCAGTATCACACTGGTTTGGGTGCGGTGATCTCGGTGTTGCTGCTGGTTGGCGTGGTGGGCGTGTTTGTGGTGGTGTTGTCCGAAGCGCATGAATGGGCCGAGGCGATGTGGTATAGCCAGCGCCGCCGGCAGTTGTCTGTTTCGCAGGAGCCTCCTGTGGCCGCCTGTTGGCCGTTTGTTTCGATTCACGTTCCAGCTTATGAAGAGCCGCCGCAGCTGTTGATCGACACCCTAAATGCACTGGCTGGGCAGGATTATCCGCACTATGAAGTGATTGTTGTCGATAACAATACCGCCCTTGAGGCCACGTGGAGGCCCGTGCAGGCACACTGCGAGGTGCTGAACAGGCGGTACCCCGGGCGTTTCAAGTTTTATCATGTCAACCCACTGGCGGGCTATAAGGCAGGTGCGCTTAACTACGCACTGGAGCGAACCTGTGCGCAGGCGCAGGTGGTTGCGGTGATTGACGCTGATTACCAGGTCAACTCACAGTGGCTAAAAGATATGACACCTCAGTTTACAAACCCAAACATTGCGATTGTGCAGGCCCCACAGGATTACCGTGATCGGGATTGCAGCCTGTTTAAATCGTGGTGCGAGGCGGAGTACAAAGGGTTTTTTCATGTGGGGATGGTCACGCGCAATGAGCGTAATGCGATTATTCAGCATGGCACCATGACGCTGGTGCGCCGCTCGGCGTTGGAGTCTGTCGGGACCTGGGACGTTCACACCATCACCGAGGACACAGAGCTTGGGCTGCGCATTTTAGAACATGGGCATGAAGCGGTTTACATTGAAAAGAGCTACGGCCAGGGGCTGATGCCCGATACGTTTACAGACTATAAAAAGCAGCGTTATCGCTGGGCCTATGGGGCCATGCAAATCCTGCGTTTACATGCGGGTGCTTTGCTCGGGGTCAAGGACAATTGCTTGAAGCCAGGGCAGCGTTATCATTTTGTATCAGGTTGGTTGCCATGGATGGCTGATGGCTTTAACTTGTTGTTCACGCTCATGGCGATGGTATGGTCGGGTTGTATGTGGCTTGACCCTGTGGCCTACAACGCGCCGCCCTTACTGATCAGCGTCGTGCCCCTGATGTTTTTTGTGTTCAAACTTGCCAAGCTCATGACCTTGTATATCTGGCAGGTCAAGACCAGCGTTCGTGCGGCAATGGCGGCGACATGGGCGGGTTTATCGCTCAGTTACACCATTGGGCGTGCCACTTTGTCGGGTTTATTCTTGGGCCGTGCTATTCCGTTTATTCGTACTCCCAAAATGACATCGCGCCTTACGGTGCTGCGTGCGATCAACGCAGCGCGCGACGAGACCTTGCTGGCATCTACCCTTGTGGGGTTGGTCCTCTGTTTGCAGAACAGGCTGGGTTTTGAGTCTGTCGAAAACCTGGCCTGGGCCTTGGTGTTGTTGTCGCAAAGTATTCCGCATATGGCAGCGCTGGTGATGGCGCTGGTCAGCAGTTTGCCTGCTCGCCCGTTCGCGTTGTCTGAGGACAAAACTGTGGATCGTTGACTGTATGATATTGCGATGAAATATTGTTTGCGTGGGCTCATTGCCCTGTTGTTGCTCAACACCGCATTAAGCTTTGTGGCCATATGGCCAACCGTGTGGGTAAAACCTGACTGGCTTATAGCGCCTGAGTGCGTGCTCCTTGTGGTACTGCTGGCTGCGTGGTTGGCATGGGCAGGTCGCGTGCCTCGGCGGGTGGTGGGCGTGATGGCTGCCGTGTACCTGTTGTTGGTGTTTGCCCATTACGCCGATGTGGTTGTTCCCAATTTGCTAGGACGGCCCGTAAACCTGTATTGGGATGTGCCGCAGTTACCGCGGTTTTTATGGGTCACGGCCACAGGCCAGCCTGTATGGCTAACGGTGCTGTCACTTGTGTTGGTGGGGACGGTATTGTGTAGCTTGCACTGGGTGCTGCAGTACGCGATGCAGGTCTTGGCACACAGCATGGCACCTGTGGCCCGCCGTATGTGGTTGTGGGTGGTGTTATTGCCCATGGGCAGTTTGGTGGTCGCCAACTACGCCGGGGTAGAGGCTACTTGGGCAGTGCTTTGCAAGCCGGTGATTCCGACCTACTGGCGAGAGGCTGTCAAGTTATGGGATGCGTTCTCTCCCGCGGGGGCCGCCAAGCTCTTACCGCCAACGACCGTGATCGACCAGGCGCTGTCTCAACCTGCCGGGCAGGTGCTCGGGGCCTTGCACCATCGCGATATGATGCTGATGTTTTTAGAAACCTATGGCGCCATGTTGTACGATCAGCCCGATGCAGTCAATGCGGTGGCAGATTCAAGGCGAGCATGGGAACAGTCGATTCTGGACAGTGGTAGGCATGTGGTCTCTGCGTTTTACACCTCACCCACCATTGGCGGGGGCAGCGAGTTGGCGCAGATGTCATTGTTGTCCGGCATTGATTTGAACCTGAATAACCCGCGCCGGTTTGATGTGCTGATGACCACTCATCGGCCTACCTTGCTCAAGGTGTTTCAGCGGGAGGGCTATGAGGTGATTGGCCTCTATCACTCCGTGTTTTGGAATTGGGTAGAGCGTGTTTTTTATGGATTTGACACCTATCTGGATGGCCCGTCACTCGGCTACACCGGCCCAGCGTTAGGCTACTGGAAAATACCCGATCAATTCGCGATTGCCCGGTATTTACAAAAATATCCGCCCGGGGCAACTAGCCGACCCCGACTCACGGTATTCCCCACCATATCGACGCATTTTCCGTTTTTTCAGGTACCGCCTTATCAACCGGATTGGAAACGTGTGCTCGGCCCTGAACCCTTTGATGCTGCCGCTGTGGCAAAGGCGCAGGCAGAGCAGGTGAATTGGGCCAATATGCGGCCCGATTATTATCGGACCATCAACTATGCCCATACTTGGCTGGCCGGGTATTTCACGCAGCCTGAGCCGCGCGAGACGGTGTACCTGATGGTGGGAGACCATCAGCCCACAGGCAGTGTGTCCGGCGAGGGAGCGACCTGGGACGTCCCTGTGTTTGTGGTGTCCCGTGATCAGGATTTGCTGGATCGCTTTCGCGCAGTGGGCTTTACCGACGGGCTAACTCCCGCGCACCGGCAGCCCCTTGGGGGCTTCAGTGATCTGACAGGTACCTTGCTGCATGTACTCAAGCACTAAGCGTGGCGCGACCTCGCCGTTGTAGGTTCGCTGTTGCTTGAGTTCACTCTGAATCCTGCCCATACTGGACCTGACGTTTCTCGATCAAGGAACACGGTGTGAAAACATGCTGCAGATGGCTCGGTAGGGTGTTTGTGAGGATGTGGCTGCTCAGTATGGCAGCCACGATATCCACGGCGATGGCAACCGATACGTCGACCTTGGCCACCTCCGGGTTGGCAAACAATAAACCCCGGCTGATGGTTCAAAAGTTCTCTGACGATTTCTTGGCCAACGGACAATTCAAGATCTCGCCAGACAAGCGCCTTGTGGCGCGTTCCGATACCACGCGATTGGTGTGGTACGAGGCCAGTACGCTGCGGGAGTTGGGTGACCTGACGATTTCAGGTGCGGCGACCAGTCGCCATCCCTTTGTATTTTCTGCGGACAGCCAAATGATTTTTCTAGGCCACTCGGACCGCGAAACCATGGATGTAATCAAGCTGGCCCAGGGTGAGGTGTCGCCGGGGCCCAGTGGTTCACTCGTGGACCAGTTGGCCTTGTCGCCGGACGGCCGCTGGTTGTTGCGTGTTACCGGCTCGTTTGCGGTTGCCACGGTGGTGGATTTGCCGGTGGGGCAAAGCCGCACGCTGGAGTCTCCCGGCGTGGGCGAGAGCATTTCTCATGCGGTGTGGCTGCCTGATTCCTCGGCGGTGCTGCTGATGAGCACCAATTACGGGGTCACGGTTCGCAACAAGCGAGGCGACCAACCCGCCTGCTATCGTCAAACTGTATGGCGGATCAATCCGGGCACGGGGCAGGTTGAGCAACGCACCGTGCTGGATCAGCCGTGTGTCAGCGATATGTCGTTGGGGGCGGATGGTCGTTCGCTGCTGTTTAAGGGGGCGGGGGTGTTCGCGTTGGATCCTGCCAACTTAACCTCCGTTATGGCGCCGCCAGAGGCTCCTGTGCCCCAAGCGCTACGGGGCTTGAGTATTGTGGCAACCTCGGATGATCGTCAGTGGGTGCTGTGTGCGGGTCGTCCGTATACCCTGCGCCACACGGTGACTGGGGAGGTGATTGCATCGTTTCCGGCGATAGACCCGGTTCAGTCCATCCAGATGTCCAGCAACGGTGCGTCTTCACGTGGACAATTTTTGTCGGTGATGACGGAGTCAGCCTCCTTTAGCTGGAATCTGCAGACGGGTCAGCCGCAAAGTGTTCAACGTAAAACGGCAAGCGGATTGGCCGACGCCCAGGCCGTGGTGCGAAGCGTCTCTGCCAACGGGGGGGTGGAGGCCTCCACACGTGGTACTTCGGCGATTGAGGTGCGGCGACTGGTCGATGAGCAGGTGGCGTTGATCAGGTTACCCATCCGGGATGCTCGCGTCACTGCATTGGCGCTGGACGCCAAGGGCAAACGCCTAGCGGTGGCCTGGGTGACCGTAGCCCAGTACCAGCGCATGGAGCAATTTAATATGGCCAGCCTGGCGGCCTTTGAGTTCGATGACAACGGGGCGGACCGTCGGCGAACCGTCGAGTATTTCTCCCGTTTGAAAGCCGATCTGGCGGTGTGGGACATCGGTACCCAAACGCGTTTGTGGCACGTTCAAAAAAATGGCTTGTTCACCGAAGATCTGAGATTTTCCCCGGAGGGTGTGTATCTGTCATCTAAAAACGCGATGAATGCAACACAACTGTTTGCCGCCGACACTGGGGTTTTGTTAGCTAAACAACCCGCTCCTGACCGTGGTACTGATCCAGTGGCTGACCCCATGCAATGGTTACCCGATGAGCAGTTGCTGACCGTACGGGACAAATCGGTGCTGGAGTATTTTGATCCGCGCAGCGGGCAAACACGCGCGCTGAGCATTCGCCCCTTCAACGTGAATCAACTGGCAGCCAATCCATCGATGATTGGGCTTGTGAGCGATCGAAATACCTTGCGTGTGACCCGACCCGACTACCTGACAGGAGCCCTCCAGCCTGAGGGTGTCAAATTGAGTGAGGGCCCTGCACAGGCGTATGCGCAGGCGGGCAATGGTGAGCTGGTGATGAGCCGCCGCTCCCAGCCAGGACGCATCACGCTCTTTGACGCCAAAGGGGTGGTTCGCGAACTGGAGTCCCCGTATCTGAAGTCGCTGTGGTATTCCGAGGACGGTCAATGGATCGTCGCCAGCGACAACTGCACGGCGATCCGGATCTGGCGGCGTAATGATCTGGACCATCCCAAAGATGCGCTGCTGCCTGAGCGTACTCGGCAGTTTGGTAAAAGCACCCAATGTGAAATAGCAGCGCTGGCCGGTGGGGTCGGCATGTTTGTATCAACCAGTTACCAAGGTATTGAGTTGTGGGATTTGTCGGCTGGGCACCACGCGCGGACGGTCAGCAACGACGGCCAATGGATACGGCGCCTGTCACGCGTATGGCCGTCCAATGTCGTGGAGTTCATTGGCCTTGCACCGGGGGCTTTTCCGTCACACCAAACCGGGGCACAGGCCGAGCGCTATGTGCTGCTCCGTCTGGATCTGTCTGTCCCGGAACCGGTGCTCACCCCGGGGCCCGAGCTGGAGATCTCCGGCAGCAATGCCATTTTAAAAGTCAGCGCAGGGTGTGTGGATCCGTCAGCCGGTGTGCTGTACATGCCTGCCGATGGGGAGGTGCAGCGCACGGATTTAACGACGGGTCAGCGCCTCAAGCCAGTCCGTGTTCAAGACATGAGTGTGATCACTGACCTACTGGCCTGCGATGGGTCGGGCCTGTTGGCTTCGGTGCAGGAGGAAGGCATGCGTTGCCCGGTGTATCGACAGATTATGCTGGCGCAGGGCGGGGCTGGTGAGTTGACGGCGGCGCAGATCAGCGAGCTGACGCATCCCTCGGGTTGCGGGGTGTTTGTGCCATCCAAAGCGGGGCCGGATTTTCTGTTGTTTGGCAAGGCGGTCTGGCGGGTCCCTGGCGTCGACGATCATCGCTGGGTGAGCGCCCCGTTGGACACGGCCGTCACCCAGTTGGCGTTGACGCCCAATAGTTCGCACCTGATTGTCGGTTACGCAGACCAGTCGGTGGCATTTCTGGAGACCACCACATTGCGCGAACAGGCCCGCATGCTCCACTACGAAGACGGTACCTGGGTGGTGGTGGCCCCGGATGGGCGGTTTGACACCAACAACCTCGAAGAGGTCAAGGGCTTGTATTGGGTGCTGCCGCAACAACCGCTCAAGGCGTATCCGCTGGAGGTTTTCATGCGGGATTATTACGAGCCAGGTCTGTTGGCCAAGGTCTTAAAGCAGGAGTCGCTGCCACCCGTAGGTTCTCTGGCGATGCTCAATTTGAATCAACCCGTGGTCCAGATCAGTCAGCCTGTTCCCTCGGCGCAGGCGCCGGGCAAGCTGACCGTTCAGGTACGGGTTGCACCTAGCGCAGGCAATGGCAGTACCCGGTCGCTCAGGGATTTGCGTTTGTTCCGTGACGGTCAATTGGTGGGGTATGAGGACGGTACGCTTGCTCTGGGGGCCGATGGGCTGTTTACGCGGCAGTTTGAGGTGAATATGCCGACCCGTGTGACAGGCGATGTCCAGTTCTCGGCCTATGCCTTTAACGGCGACCGTGTCAAAAGCGCAACCGCCTACCGGGCCTGGCATGCCAACGCAGGGAACACCGCGACCGTGGGCAAACCGGGGCGTCGCCGGATGGTGGTGCTGTCCGTGGGAGTCAACACCTACCAAAATGCAAGCTGGAATCTCGATTTTGCGGCGCGTGATGCGCAGTTGTATGCCCAAACGCTGACCGATCGTCTCAAGCGATCCCACCAGTTTGATGAGGTCATCAGCAAGACATTGATCGCTGACCAGGCGGATGTCATGCAGGCCAGCAAAGAGTCGATACGTCAGGCCTTGCTGGCGTTGGCTGGCCGCGCCCAGGACGATCGTTTGCCGGTGCTTGGGCCCGACGATGTGCTGATTTTTTCCTTTGCGGGACATGGGTTTGTAGACCGCAATGGAGAGTTTTACTTGATGCCACACAACAACGGAAGCGGGCGCTCCAAACTTATCACGTCCGAGTTGATCGCCCAGAGCATCTCAGGGCGAGAGTTGGGGCAGTGGATTCGCGATATCGATGCGCGCCAGATGGTGATGATCATGGATGCTTGCCAGTCCGCAGCCTCGGTTGAAAACCCGGGTTTTAAACCAGGCCCTTTGGCCAATCCCGGGCTAGGGCAGTTGGCCTTTGAAAAGGGTATGAAAGTGTTGGTGGCTACCCAGTCAGACAGTGTGGCGCTGGAAGGACCGGACTTGCAGCAAGGCTTGTTAAGTTACGTATTGCTCAGCGAGGGCCTTGTGCAACGCAAGGCCGATTACCGCCCCAAAGACCGCGTCATCTGGATGGATGAGTGGCTGCGCTACAGCGTGGACCGGGTGCCCGAGCTGGCTGAACAACTCATCCGGGCCCAAGCGCCTGTCCGAGGTGCTGCAACTGCTCCCAAGATTAAACTGGCGCGCCGCGGCGCACCGGACGATCTGGAGCAGATACAACAAAAGCCCACCCTGTTTGATTTCAAAAAAAGGGCCGCTGCTTATTCCCTGCGAATCGACTGAGCCGCATGCAACAGCGTGGGGCGGTTGCTGGACCATGACTGCATCAGGGCAGAGCGCTCGTCGTCAGCCTTGATTCGAATCAGGTAATCCAAATACAGCAGTTGATCGTCTTCGCTGGCCTGCGGTGCAGGTTGCAGCGCTCGGATGGATTGCAAGGCCTCGGGGCTTAGCACGGTAAACGGCCACTCCTGCTCAGCAACCTCTTTGTCCCGCTGTAAATACAGTTTGAAACGATAACGGCCAGGGGGCAGGTCTTGTTCAACAGCAAGCACGTGCGAGCTTGCCGCCATGGCTTGTCTTGGTATCACGAGTGCCGATTCGCTGGATAATTCAACCTCCAGGCTGACCGCTTCAGCCAACTCCCATTGCAGTAACGGTCTGCCCTGACTAAGCTGGCTGCCGCTGCCCGGGGTTAGTACCGTGATCCAGCCGCCGCCGCCCCTCAGGCGGATGGCGCCGCCCACCTGTTCGGGATTGGGTTGCACCGGCTGCAACACGGCAGGTACCGGCCGGTGGCTGGGAGGCGCTCCGTTTACTACTTGAATCATGCCCGCTGATAACTTCAGTTCACAGGGGCCAGTGGCCTGGTGGATCTGTTGGTCCGCGTAGCTGGTAAATGAAAGCACGGTGCCTGGGCCAAGGAGCAATACATCGTCCTGTTTGAGGTAGTCGAGCATCACAGCCGGGCGCTTGACCCCGAAGCGATTGGTAACCCGGGGGTTGCCGTCCACCTTTAGTATCATGCCTATCACGGCCTCGGCCGCCTGAGTTTGCCAACTGGCCAGGAGCAGCAGCCCTGCTGCAAGGTGTGCGCCCACAAAATGTCTGGATAAAAACACGAAGTACACCGTTGATTGCCAAGAATGTGGACGTTGCCTTATACGGACTGTCTGCGCAAGAGTACACTGGAGCAGGCAGTCCGCCCGTTGTGCGCCTGTTTGCAGTTCGCCTTGAATCATCTACGAGTGTAATGCCATGACTGATGCCCCCCGTCTCCCTGTACCGCCGTTTTCATATGAGGACGCCATCAACAAAGTGCGTATGGCCGAAGACGCCTGGAATACGCGTGATCCGGTCAAGGTGAGTCTGGCCTACACGGTTGATTCCCGTTGGCGCAACCGTGCTGAGTTTGTTGTGGGGCGTGAGCAGATTGTTGCGTTTTTAACCCGTAAGTGGGCACGGGAGCTGGACTATCGCTTGATCAAGGAAATCTGGGCGCAAGGCGATAATCGAATCGCTGTCCGCTTTGCCTATGAATGGCATGATGAGGCGGGGCTATGGTTCCGCTCCTACGGCAACGAAAACTGGGAGTTCGATCAACACGGATATATGAGGACTCGATACGCCAGTATCAATGACCTGCCCATTGCCGCAAGCGAGCGGCTCTTTCACTGGCCCATCGGGAGGCGGCCCGATGATCACCCGGGGTTAGCTGAGCTGGGTTTGTAATTTATTATTAAATTTTGGTAAAACGTTTTACAGTTTGACCCTCCACCTCAACGGTTTCAAAAAACACATCCAGTGGGCGCGTCCAAGCGCTCACTGCATCGGAGCGGTTCAGCGGACGGTATACAACAATCGCGGCATGGTCTGACTCCTGGATGGCCTGACACACTATCTCATACAGTCCCCCCTTGTAGTGCCGGTACACTTCACCCTGATTCACTAATGTTGGTGGAATAGCAATGTCTGACAGTCGATGATTCATGGTGAACCGCTTCATAAAAATTGACTGCGTATTGTCGGCCAACAACGGCATAAACGGTAGGTCATTTGAAAAAAGTCAGAAATTTTTGAAACCAAACGAATAGTTCTTACGTAGAAGTTATACGTATAAATAATTTTGTACGCTACTGCGCGTAAAAAATACAGCTTTGTAATAAAACGCAGCCACGTGCCAAGGTAACCGATGACAATTCCAATAGACAATAAAGACCAGCCTAAGGCTGCCAACGTAAACGTCGATAAAAAGTCATTGCCTGCTTCTGCGGGTCAGGTTGTTAATGCGAGCCCTGTCGCCCATGAAAAAGCCGCTGCACCTGCTGAGGCGGCCGCACATGCAGCCGGTGCGGATGCACAAGCGGTAGGTGCTGACTGGCAGGATACTCCGATGATTACACAAACTGCCGATGCGGCGGCCGGTGCTGTGCAGGGTGACGCGGCTGCTGCCGCTGCCACAGCCGAAGGAGCTGAGTTATCCAGTCTGTTGGGTGTGCCTTTGGCTTCTGCTGGTTTGTCCTTGGGTCTGGCTGGTGCCGCAGCTGCTTTTGTGTCCGTTTTGGGCGGTTCGTCAGGTGGCAGTTCATCTGGATCCAGCGCGTTGACCAGTGGCTCGTCCTTAACTAATGGGGCCGAAACCAGTGGCAGCTCTACGGTGGATTCCAACTCACCTACCAGC
>DAITMV010000089.1:0-11299 GCA_036834985.1 Burkholderiaceae bacterium
AGGGCGAAGGAGCGACAACGCCACACACCACAAAGGGGCGAGCGCTGTCTCGAACTTGCGCTCCGCCGTGCAGCGCAGCGCTAAGAATGCGGTGATAGATGTACCCGCCAACGTCAGGCGGTTTCATCCGGGACCTTGGCCTGATGGTGCTGTCAGCCTGTGTGGGCGGGGATGTATGGCTCACAATCGTGATGCGAATGTCAGAGAGTTGCATGCAGCGCCAGCGTGCAGGGGGATGCGCGGCCATCAACCTCGTCCGAAGGTGCTCTATTCAGAGACCATTTTAAAAAACTGCGTCATACGATCTAAGTTGGGCGCTTCAATAATGCCCTGCTCGGTTATAAGGGCGGTGATTAACTCCGCAGGCGTGACGTCAAACGAGGGGTTAAACACCTGCACACCGTCCGCAGCCCATCGCTGCCCGCCATACCCAAGCACCTCATCGGCCGAACGCATTTCGATGGGAATTTCAGTCCCGGTGGCGATCTGCCTGTCAATCGTTGACACTGGGGCCGCGACATAAAAAGGAATGTTGTGTCGCCTGGCCAGAACAGCCACCATGTACGTGCCGATTTTATTGGCCACATCGCCGTTGGCAGCCACGCGGTCCGCACCGACAATCACGGCTTTGATCAAACCACTTTGCATGGCCCATCCGGCCGCGTTATCGGTCAATAAGGTGACGGGGATTTGGTCTTGCTGCAGCTCCCAGGCGGTCAGGCGCGCGCCTTGCAAAAACGGACGGGTTTCGTCAGCGTACACATGGATTTTTTTTCCGTCTTGCACAGCAGACCGAATCACGCCCAGGGCGGTACCGTGCCCCGCTGTGGCCAAAGCACCTGCATTGCAATGGGTCAGCACGCCGCCCTCCGTCGGCATCAATGCCGCGCCATGGCGCCCCATGGCTTGGTTGGCTGCGATATCTTCACGTTCGATCAACTGGGCCTGAGTTACCAGACAGTGGGCCACCTCGGCTGAGCTGGCTTGTGGATGTCCGTCGAGAAAGATCGTCCAGACCCGCTGCATGCGGTTTAACGCCCAGCTTAAATTGACGGCTGTGGGGCGGCTCTTGGCCAACACCGCTTGTGCCGTTTGCAATTGCTGAACCAGCACCGTGCGACTGGCTTTGGAAAATCGAACAGCCTCCAGAGCAATGCCATACGCAGCGGCTACCCCGATGGCTGGAGCCCCCCGCACCACCATCGTCTTAATCGCCTCTGCCACGCTGACTGCATCACGGTAGTGCCTCTGCACAAACTCGCGTGGTAGCAAGCGCTGATCGATCATAGTCAGGTGATCATCACCCCAACTCAGCGTTTTAACGGCTGATCCAGTGATTACCTCGCGGGGTTTATCGGTACTGCGGTCTGTACTTTTGTAGGTGTCTTGAAACGGCTGTGGCTCATCAACCCGTGTCAGCCCATACCCTTCAAATTGTTGCATCACCTCCTGCATCTGCTGATTGTCCAGCAGGCGGGGTTGACCCAGCGCATGAGATACCGTGTACTGGTGCGCCAGTGATTCGACCTCTTGTGCGATGTACAACGCCTTGTCCAATACACGGTGAATGGCCAGCACGCCATGGTTGGCCAGCAGACAGGCCCACGCCCCCTTGAGGGCGGCGAGCGCATGGTCTGACAAGGCTTGTGAACCAAACAAGGCATACGGCGCGCAGCGAATTCGGGAAGCTCCGGTGACTGCGACCATGTAATGAAAGGCCGGCATGTCCTTTTGTGCGCACGCCAGTCCGGTAGCGTAATCGGAATGGGTATGGACGACGGCGTTAACTTCCGGCCGGTTCACATAAATATCCCGATGCATCAGCCATTCACTGGACGGCTTACCCGCCGACAGCACGGTGCCACTGATGGCCATCAACACCATTTGGTGAGACTGCAGCTCCGCCTTGGCTACGCCGGACGGGCTGATCAGAAAATGATCGGCGTCGATGCGCACACTGACATTGCCTGACGAACCCCGATTCAAACCCTGACCGGCCAACCAGCGCAAGGCCTTGACGATATGTTCACCGTGCTCCAGCAAATCGAGTTGGTTGACATGGGTGGGCAAGGCTGGGTCGGCTCGCTCATGCGACGGGTTCATGGTGATCTTTCAGGTGGATCCAACGCAGTTCAATAGGTTAGGAAATTGACTCACCGGGCAGCACACCGGCAGCGATACTGGCCAGCCAAGGCTCGCCGGTCAGGGCTTTTAACAGGCCAGGTTCAGATAATATCTGACGCGCCCGCTCCAGATGATCAAGCGCGACGCAGGCACGCGCCAGTTGTAGCAAAAATGCAGTGATGCCAATGCTCTGACCCTTGTTGCGCCAGTCATCAATCGCCTGTTCGATATCGGCAATGCTCCCCTCATCGCCCAGAATGGCGCTAGCCCAACCGCGCACCACCCGGGCAGCGACAGACAGGTATTCAAACCCCCGCTCCTGCGATATCTCGAAGGTTTCAGCCGCATAGGCTTTGGCCTGCACCGCATCATCCAGATACAGGGCAGTCCACATGGCAGCCCCCCGGGCAAAAGCCCTTGTAAAAGCGGGCATGCCCTGCTCGCTCAGGGTCAGTGCCTTACGGGCGTTGTAACGCGCACGCTCTTGCTGACCCGACAAGGCATACGCCCAAGCCAGGATACTGCGGGCCGACACCTCCGTGTCTTGAATCAAGCCCATCGCGACATCTGCCTGCGTTGGTGCGCCTGTGGACAAGGGTGCGGTGGCGGCCTCCAGAATTTCGATCGCTTCAGGAAACATGCCTCGCCAAAAACGTGTGGTGCCCAGGGCCCTCAACGCCTCGCGGGCCATGGGCGTATCCAGATCACCGTCACTGAGGGCCAGAGACATCATGCGTGCCGACAGGTCAGCCGCTTCGCTGTATTGTGAACGCCCCACCGCCACTTGCCATAAACCCCGAATGGTTTTGTACAGGCGTTCGGTTTGCCCGGCAGCGGTGCAGCAATCTCGGGCTCTTTCAAAGGCGCGGGCCGCTTGTTCATCGGCCCAACCGTAGGCACTCACCCGGACGGTACTCAAACCCAGCAAGGCATCGATTTCGTCTTCGACAACCCGCACCGCACCGCAACGGCCCAGCAGCTCAATGGCTTGCTGGTAGGCACGCTCTGCTTCAGGAATCGCCCCAGAACGGGCGGCCGCATGGCCCAGTCGTACGTAGTATTTGACGGCGTGGGCAGCACACAAGGCGAGGTTCCCGTCACTGTCGGTGGCCCCCTCGCTGGCCCGATGCCAATGAAACGCCAGCGTGGCGGTCCATTCCGGAAGATCAGCCTGCCCGGACTGCTCCATGTGCTGCGCATGCTTCTGGTGCAAAACCCGACGCTGCGAGGCCGGCACCATGTCGTAGGTGATCTGCATCATCAACTGGCTTTTGAAACGATACCGCTCGGTGCGCATGAGTGTTGCTTCGAGGGGGACTCGCGGTGTCAAGGCTGCCTCATCCAGAATCGTACAATGCATGCAAATGGTGTCCACGGTGGAGTGGATGGGATGAATGGCAGACACCGCCGTGCTTTCAAACTCTTTACCGATGACGCTGGCCACTTTGATGGTCAGTTGTTCATCCGGGCTTAAACGATCCAGACGCGCCGTTATCAAGCCTTCGACCGACGCCGGCAATACCTGATCGACCGCCTCGGGCGTGGCGCGCCAAAAACATTGCCCGTGATCAATGATCAACAAGCCTGTATCGCGCAGGGCACACGCAAACTGCTCGGCGTACAGGGGTGAACCCTCAGCGCGGTCGACCAGCAAGCGCGAGGCGGCGTCAGGTAACTCGGAGACCCCCAGCGCGTGCCGGGCCACCGACAAAATCTCAGCGTCGCTCATCGGCTCCAGAGCAAGCTGCGTAATGCCAGGACGGCCCACAAAGTCAGGCAACCACTGTTTACCGCTGACCACATCATGCGCACGCGTTAGCAACAGCAGCAGCGGGACACCCTCATCGATCAGCGCGCACAGCAACTGAGCCGAGGCACTGTCGAACCACTGGATATCCAGCAGACGAATCATGACAGGCCTGGTATTGGCCACTTGCCACAGTATGTTGATGAGCAACTGTCGGGTTGCTGCGGCGCGCTGTGGTCCCGTCAGCCCCCGGGTGTGCGCATTGTCTTCCCAACCCGAGGGAATCACCGCTTCCAGTAAAGGGGCATGGCGCAGTACATCCGGTAACTGAGGCAAGGCGGCAAGCACCGCCAGGCGGCGGGCCTGACGGTCCATCAGTTGATCGGTGGGCAACAGCAAATGCATGAACACCGATTGCCAGGCGTGCCATGGTGTCTGGTAATTTAGCGGGTCACCACTCCCGCGCAAGCTTAAACAAGGCTTGCACACCGCGTCACGAACCACGGCCCTGAGCAATGCAGACCGACCGGCCCCCAACTCCCCTTCAATCAATTGAACTTGTAGCGCAGGGCTTTGAACAAAGGCCGCCACCGTCTCGGTCAAGGTATCGAGTACACGCTGACGTCCCGTGAAAAAGAATTCGGGCTGTTGTCGGCGCGGTTGCCCTTGCAGGGTGGTGTGGGAGTGCGGACGATACACCGCCAACGCGCTGCTTTTACCTTTGAGCAGTAGCGGATCCAGCGCATCAAAGGTCAGATCACGGCGACTGGCGCCCCAGGTGTACGCATCGCATAAAATGGCAGGCTCAGCAGGCTGTGACCGGTCACGGGAGTCATTCATTTTTTTGGCGGCCTGCATGAGGCGGGCTGCCACGTTGACGCAATCGCCCATCACTGTGTATTCGCGACGCACTTCATTGCCGATCACGCCGCAAAACACATGCCCGGAACACACGCCAATCGCGCAGACCATCTCCTCTTGGAGCAAAGCGGCTTCGATGGCCAACGCCGCCATCACCGCCCGCAACGGATCATCCTGATGACTTAAGGGCGGCATGCCAAACGCCACGATCAGGGAGGCACCCTTGTCATCAACGCTGATTTTGTTGATGCTGCCTTCGAACTTGTAAACAGCCATTTGCATGGCTCGCATGGCTGCCTGCGCACGCTCTACCGGCAACTGGCTGGTCAGTTGGGGCAAATTGACAAAGACGATGCTCACGCGACGCCGCTCACCGAGCCAGTCGGTTTGGTCTGCATCAATCCTGGATCGAATGGCACCTGGAATATACCGACGCACCACCTGGGCAGCCCGTGGCGCAATCGACTGCTGGCGACAAGCGACCTGCCCCACCCTGTGAGAGCCACGAGGCGGTGAGGGGCTGCCTGGATCGCTCACAGGCACATCACGGATGAGCGTCAGAATGGACGGGGCACACACCACCTCACCGGGGTTGGCGCTGTCATTACACTGCCCCAGTTCCGCCAAAGGCTCACCGGTCAGAATCGGCTCCCAGCGATCAAAAATGCCGCCCACATACATCCAGCGAACCGCACCGCGACTGACAGCGATTTTCATGTTCAAGGGGTAGGCCTGCTCTAAGGCCAGCTGGTTCACTGCCGCCATCAATTGATGAGCACACTCAACCACCTGCACGGCGACAGCACGCGCTTGCGTATCAGTGGCCTGCGCGGTTGATGAGTCCACCGGCCACACAGCCATGAGCGCATCACCGGCAAACTTGACTACATCACCCTGGTGGCGCAGCACTTGATCTATCGCGCAGCCAAAATAGCGATTTAACACCGTGGTCAAATGTTCGGCCCCCACGCCGCCAAGCTCTGACAATTGCTCCGTCAGGGCCGTGAATCCGGAAATATCTGCAAACAACAGGACAGCATCACCCGTGTGCTCGCGGGGGTTCGCGTCATCATCGAGCACACCGTCATTGGCGGCCGCAATCAGGGTATCGGGAACAAAGCTGGCCAGGTTCCGCAAATAGTCGGAGCTTTTCTGGGCAGCTTGAGTCGATTCGGTCACAGGCAGAACTCCCTTTTTACACAAACACTACCAACTTCAACACACTTAAACCACAGCCGGTCTGGATGTGAATAATGATATTGTTAACTGTACTCTCCAACCCTGTCCCCATACATACCATGCAACGAGACCGTTATCGCTTTTTTCACAGAATCCGCGTCCGCTGGGCTGAGGTCGACATGCAGAAAATCGTCTTCAATCCACATTACCTGATGTATGTTGACACAGCCATCACGGATTATTGGCGTGCCTTGGCTTTACCCTATGAATCAGCATTGGCGTTACTCGGCGGAGACTTATTCGTCAAAACGGCGACGGTGAACTATCACGCCTCTGCACGGTTTGATGATCAACTGGACATGGGCTTGCGGTGCGTACGCATGGGGCGGTCCTCGCTGGAGTTTGAAGCCATGCTGTTTCGCGGCGAGCAGGCCCTGGTATCGGCCACTGTCATTTATGTATTTGCCAATCCACACACCCAAACGTCGCAGGCCATTCCAGATGCGCTGCGCGAACTGATCTCCGACCATGATGCTGGCAAACCGGTCACCACACTGCAGTTGGGCGACTGGCAATCACTACAGGCAGATGCCGCCCCCTTGCGTTACAACGTATTTGTGCAGGAGCAATCCGTCCCTGAGGATATGGAATGGGATGAGTACGATGCGGTTAGCACCCATGCGGTGATCTACAACCGACTCGGCCAGGCCCTGGCGACCGGTCGTCTGCTGCCCAGCCAGCAGCACGTCAGCAAACTCGGGCGAATGGCCGTTGTCGCGGCGGTACGCGGGGCCGGTCTGGGAGAACAGCTCTTTGAAGCCCTTCGCAACTGTGCCCGCCTGCGGGGCGACCATACCATGAGCCTGCACGCTCAACGCACCGCCATTCCGTTCTATCAACGGTTGGGATTAAACACAGTAGGCGAACCTTTTGTGGAAGCGGGAATCCCACATGTACACATGCAATGCAGCCTGATTTAACCCACCCATCCAAAGGCCCCCTTACCAATGCCTCATGACGTCAGCCTGATCAGTACCATCGCCGCCGGTTTTGGCCTAGCCTTGATATTTGGCTACAGTGCCACCCGACTGCGCATGCCACCACTGGTTGGCTACCTGCTGGCAGGGGTTGTCATTGGACCGGCCACGCCCGGGTTTGTGGCGGACGTTGCCCTGGCTGGGCAACTGTCGGAGATTGGCGTGATGTTGCTCATGTTCGGTGTGGGCCTGCATTTTTCGCTCAAAGACCTGATGGCCGTGCGCTCCATCGCCCTGCCCGGCGCAGTCGTGCAGATTGCGGTCGCCACCCTGATGGGCATGGCGCTCACCTACCTGTGGGGCTGGTCATGGGGGAGTGGCCTTGTTTTTGGGCTATGCCTCTCGGTGGCTTCAACGGTCGTGCTGTTACGCGCGCTCGAAGCTCAGGGTGTGCTTGAATCGGTCAACGGCCGTATTGCGGTGGGCTGGCTGATCGTAGAAGATCTCGTCATGGTGCTGGTCCTTGTTCTGCTGCCACCGCTCAGTGGGTTGTTGGGGGCTGGGTCTACACAGCCTGCAGGCCATCCAGAGCCAGACCTTGTCCTGACCCTGGCCTGGACGCTGGGCAAAGTGGCGGCGTTTATCATCTTTATGCTGCTGGTGGGTCGGCGGGTGTTTCCACGCATATTGTGGCTGGTTGCTAAAACCGGGTCGCGCGAACTCTTTACCTTGTGCGTGATTGCCGCTGCAGTGGGTGTTGCTTACGCCTCGGCCAAGCTGTTTGACGTCTCATTTGCGCTAGGTGCTTTTTTTGCCGGCATGATGCTGCGTGAATCAGAATTTAGCCACCGCGCCGCTGACGAGTCACTCCCCTTACGGGATGCTTTTTCGGTGCTGTTTTTTGTGTCAGTTGGCATGCTGTTTGATCCGATGATACTCATCGAACAACCGCTCCAGGTGCTGGCGGTTATCGGTGTGATAGTGCTGGGTAAAACGCTGGCGGCGGTCGTCCTGGTCTCCATGTTCCGTTACCCCTTGAACACGGCATTGACCGTGGGGGCGAGCCTTGCGCAGATTGGTGAGTTCTCGTTTATCCTGGCTGGGCTGGGTGTGTCACTCAAACTGCTGCCCCCGAACGGGCAAAGCCTTATCCTAGCCGGAGCCATCATTTCGATCGCCCTGAACCCGGTGTTGTTCGCAGCCATTGGGCCTGCCATGCGATGGGCCCGTGAACACTCCGCGCTGGCCCGCCGACTCGAATCTCGCGATGACCCGTTGGCCGCGCTACCCATGACCACAGCGTCATCGCTGCTCAGCGGTCAGGTCGTACTGGTCGGTTATGGTCGTGTGGGTCGCCACATCTCCAAAGCTTTACAAGCCGCCCATATTCCTCATGTGATCGCCGATCAGAACCGCGAACGGGTCGAGCGTTTGCGCAAAAAAGGCAAAGCCGCCGTGTGCGGCGACGCGTCTGATCCCATGGTTCTGGTGCAGGCTCATATCGCCAAAGCCTGCATGCTGGTGATTGCCAGCTCCAATGCCACGGACATCCGAAAAATGATCTCCATCGCCACCACCTTAAACCCGCAGATTCGCACCATCGTCCGCTCAGAGAACGACACCGAGGCCGAGTTGCTACAAAGAGAAGGACTGGCCACGACGTTTGTCAGTCAAAGGGAGCTGGCCCGCAGCATGGTGCAACACATCACCGCTCAGGTGGGCTCGCGCATCACCACCGAGGCCAGTAGCCCGGCCACTAAACTATAAAGTACAGCCCCGATGATCGCAGGTAACAAGCCGGACACTACAAAACCGCTGAGTATGCTGCCAACCCATAAAAACATGAGTCCGTTCAGTACCAGATAAAAAATACCGAGCGTCAAAATCGTGATCGGCAGCGTCAGCAGGGTCAACACGGGTTTGACCAACGTATTGACAAACCCCAGGACCACAGCGGCCAGCATCGCCGAACCATAGCCTTGAATATGAATGCCCGGCACCAACGAGGCCACAATCATCAATGCCAATGCATTGAGCAACCACACTACAAGCAACCTCATCTCTAGCTCCCACGTTCTTAAAACTGTTATATATAGGCTTGACGCATCGCCCCATGAGTGCGCGCACCTGTGAAATCTTGAACATGCTTAAACGACTTACCACCGGGCTGACCGGCCGCATGATTGGCGTCAGTTTGATCGCCTCTATTGCAGTGACCATACTCTTATTGTATGTCGTATCAACACGACTGGAGCAAGTCGTCCAGGAGGCGGCCTATATCCAGTTAAATACCGCTGCCAACCAAGCGGCGTCGGAGGTCGAAAAGCGTATTTCGCAGCGGATATCAGAGATGCGGGTCCTTGCCTCAGTCGCGGCCCAAACCTCGGCCGAATCCCTCCCTGCCCTCGAAGATCAATTCAACGAGCTGCAGCATTCAATGAGCAGCTATTCCTGGATCGGTTTCGCTACCCCCGACGGCACCGTGGTGGCCTCCTTAAACGGATTGCTCAAAGGTGCCTCCGTCATCAAACGCCCATGGTTTGCCAAAGGCCTGCAGGACAAAGTAGTACTCTCAGACATCCATGAAGCCGTATTGCTATCGAGCAAACTACCCCAACGGGTTGATAAGGAGGCCTGGCGTTTTATAGACGTCGCCATCCGTGCACAGCGGGCGGACGGCACGGTGGTGGGAGTCATCGGTGCTCACCTGTCCACGGACTGGTTAAACAACGTCTATCGAGAAATGCTGGCCAACACCCAGACGCTGGAGGGCGCCACCCTCTATTTAATCGGACCCGACGGAAAAACGCGAGGCGGTCCAACCACCCAGGAGGTGGCAGCGCACGTTGCCACTCAAGGCGCATCGAGCAAAAACCTAAGCATCCAGATTCACGACACCTCCCAACTACTGGCGGTGCGCACCGTCGGCGAGCGATCGGTCGTTGGTACGCTGGGCTGGAAAGTGGTGGTGCTGCAACCTAAATCGATCGGATTAAAAGCGGTGTACAACGCCCGGATGTTTATACTGTTGGCGGGCGCTGTTGCCGTATTGACCATGGCCAGCCTGCTAATCATCAGCGGTACAGCCATTCTCAAACCGTTGCGCAGGCTGATCGATCTGGCCAAAACATTGTCTGATCCGAACAACCCCATTCCACAACCGTCCCAAGACTCTGGCTTGACGGATATTCAACGGCTGGAAACCGCATTGATCGATTTGGCCCGGGACCGTGAACGATTAACCCGACAAACCATCATCGACATGGAGCAAAGTTTCGCCAAAACTGCTGCCGAGCAGTCGAATCTGGCCAAGTCCCGATTTTTGGCGGCCATGAGTCATGAATTAAGAACACCGCTGAACGTGATTGTTGGTTTTGCCAAGGTGCTCGAAGACAGCGACATCAGCCAGTTTGATCAGATGAAACAAAACGCTGCCAACATTCGCGAATTGGGCGAAACGCTGCGCAACATCCTCAATGACATTCTGGACTACTCCAAAATAGAAGCCGGCAAATTGCAAGTCAGCCCGCAGCCATTCCTGATGAGTCAGGAGCTGCGAAGCTTAGAGCGCATGTTCACCCTGGAGGCACAACGCAAAGGCATTCACTTAAATATCCTGATCCCTGATCTGCCCTGGATGCTCGGCGATGCCCTGCGTATCCGACAGATATGCACCAACCTGTTGTCAAATGCCTTCAAGTTCACCCAACAAGGCTCGATTACGCTGCGAGCCATCGGCTCGGTGGGTCAAAGCACGGTCAAGCTGCGATTTGAAGTGGTGGACACCGGCATGGGCATTCCCCAAGCCAAGCAGCACGAACTGTTTGAACACTTTTCCCAGATCCACGGCGACAAGCAGCGCGCCATGGGCGGCACGGGTTTGGGCCTGGCCATCTGCAAATCACTGATTCAGTTAATGCAAGGCCGCATCGGCGTGGTGTCGACGGACGGTTTGGGCAGCACCTTCTGGTTTGAGCTTGAACTACCCATTGCCCAAACCCCGCAGCCAGCACCCGAGCACCACATACCAACGCAGGCCCTACCGTCGGGGCAACAGGTCATCTTGAGTATTCTGGTGGTCGATGATTTTCCGTTAAACCGTAAACTCATCAAACAACTGGGGGAAAAAGCCAATCATCGGGTCACCGAAGCGGAAAGTGGTCTTCAGGCCGTCGCCTTATGCCAGACCAAGGACTATGACCTAATCCTGATGGATATCGATATGCCAGGCATCGACGGCTACGAGACGGCACGACTTGTTAGACAAACCAACAGTGCCGTGACAGCCACTGCTCCAATTTGGGCCATGACCGGCAACGCATTCCAAGAAGACATCGATAAAGCCACCGACGCCGGCATGAGCATGCATTTTGCTAAACCGTTGGACATTGATGCGCTCAAACTTGCCATT
>DAITMV010000090.1:0-11010 GCA_036834985.1 Burkholderiaceae bacterium
CGATAAAGTTAATGATCATCAAAATGGTAAACACCACCAGACCAACCGCCAGGTTACCGCCCACCAGGAAGTGACCAAACGCTTCGATCACCTTGCCGGCAGCGTCCGGGCCCTCGTGACCATGCAACAGCACAATCCGGGTGGAGGCGACGTTCAGGCTCAGGCGCAGCAGGGTTGAAATCAACAGCACCGTGGGAAAGGACGCAAAATCAAGCGGGCGCAGCGTGTATAGACTGGCAATCAGCACCATCAGCGACAAGGCGATGTTAAACGAGAAGAACAAATCCAGAATCACCGGCGGCAACGGGAGCATCATCATGGCCAGCACGATGATGATGAACATCGGCGCCCCCAGGCTCTTGGCCTTGGCTCCAGTCATGTTTGATTTAAACATGTCTAACGAAAATGCGGTTGCCATAGGATGTCTTTGTCTTAAAAGGTTGATTCTTCATCACTGTTGCCGTCGGCAACAGGGCCTGGGTCCATACCCGCGGGAATATCATCTGCCTCTGGCAGGTTAACCAAATGCGCCTGGCTGTTGGCCAGTGCAAACACATACGCAAGTACCTTGGCCACGGCCGTGTACAAGGCCCCAGGGATTTCCTGCTCAAGCTCCACATGGGTGTACAGGGCACGGGCCAGCGGAGGCATTTCGATCAGGGGTACTTTATGCTGTTTGGCGATTTCCCGGATTTTCAGGGCGATCTCGCCCCGGCCTTTGGCCACGACCTTCGGTGCGCCGGTACCGTCTTTGTAAGACAGTGCCACCGAGAAGTGAGTCGGGTTGGTCACAACCACGTCTGCGGTCGGGATGGCGGTCATCATGCGCTTGCGGGCGGCCTCGCGCTGCAACATACGAATACGGCCTTTAACATGCGGATCACCGTCGCTTTCCTTGGCTTCACGTTTGAGCTCTTCCAGACTCATCCGCATGCCGTGGTAATAACGCCAGAGCTGATACGGTACATCCACGGAGACAAGCAACAAGAAGATCGACGATAACTCAAGGGCGTCCTTCATGGTGATTTGCCCGGCGCGGGCTATGGAGGTTTCCAGCGGTAAGGCCAGCATCTGGCCAAACTCGGCCAGATGGCCCTTAATGATCAAATATCCAAAGTAAGCCAGCACGGCGGTCTTGAGGATGGCTTTGAGCAATTCGGCCATGCCATTGCTCGAGAACATATTGGACAACCCCTTGACAGGGTTAATTTTTGTAAAGTCGGGGGAAATTTTTGAACCCGTGAAGATAAACCCGCCCACGGCCACATTCGAGCCAATGCCCAGCACCACGACCAGCGCAAACAAAGGAACCAGAATCCACATGCTTTGGGTCAGCAGGTCAGCCCATTGCAGGCCCATCCATTTGGAATCAAAGGCCTGTTCACGGCTCAGCGTCAAGCCGCTCCTCATCAAACCGGAGCTGTGACCGATCAGTTCATCGGAGGTGGCATACAGCATGCCAATCGACCCCAATAGAATAACCCCGCCGGCCAGTTCCCTGGACCGCGGAATATTACCTTCCTCGCGAGCCTGCTGTATTCGCCGCTCCGAGGCTGGTAGTTCTTTTTCCTGATCTGATTCTTCAGCCACAATGATCAAAACCCGTTGTTAACGGCTACATTATGGGTAAACTTGAGGCTGACTTAGCAATTAAATAGGGGCATAAGTCCCCTCTATATCAAATCAATGAATGATATGCCCGTCCTATTTGCTCCCGATCAAGCCGCCCAACGCCTGGGGAACGACCAGGAATTGCTAAAACACCTGGTACAGATTTTTCTGGAGGAGTCGCCCAACTATGAAGGCGCCCTGACCGAAGCCATCAACCACCAAGACAACGAGCAGTTAAAACAGGCCGCACATAAAATCAAGGGGGCATCGAGCACCATCGGCGCGACCGGTTTGTCAGAAGCGGCCAAAGACCTGGAAACCCTGTGCAAACAGCACGGACAGGACCTGCCTTTGATCGCAATGGTTCATGTGGATGCGGTATCCCGGCTGTTTCAGCAAACCATCGACGCCCTGACACTGTGGCTGAATCAGTTCAGGGCGTGACGGAGGGTCAGTCCTTGATCAATACCTCAGGCCTGAACCCCAGCCTTAAAGCGCCCCAGTGGCGGCCGTCAATATCGATGGGGACGGACAAATCATTTAACACCTCACCCGTATCGCGTCGATAAGTCTGCAGCAACCATGGGCTGGTATTGCTCGCCGCACGGCTGCCGACGGCGTCCGTGAATTTGCGTTTGTCCCGGCTGTGCAGCAAATCGATATCCGCCCGGCCAGTTAATGGTCGAGAAAATTTTGAATTGTGGGTCGGCGCGTACGCGTTACGATCAACACACAGGGCAAATACAGCCCCCTCAAGTTGATCCACCAACTGATCGTACAAGCGCTGCAAGGGTGACTCCACCGCCTGGTCATACGCGGTTTTGAACTTCTGGGGCGAAGTCTGCGGAATGGGCTGGTAGCTATCATCAAAAATATTCAAGCCCTGTTCCTTGGCTTTGATCAAGACCTCCATACATTGATCCCGAAAACGCAGTGTGGTGTTAACAACCTCTTCGTACTTGCCCTTGCCTGTCTTAAAGCGGGCCACCAACTCCTTGATGTGATCGGTGGCTTTGGACAGCTCTACGCTGGACTTTTCGGATTCACGCATTTCGTGAATCACCGCCTCAGCTGTTGATTTGATGACGCAGGCTTTGTCATGCACCATCACGTTGATCTGGTTAACGCCGTTGACTTGCTCCTTAACCTCGTCAATACGGGTTTGCATGCGGCTAAAATCCTCAACCATTGCAGCAAAGCGGCTGGACGACTGGTGGACCGCCTGCTGACCGCTCTCGATACTTTCGTGAATTTCAAGAGTTTCACGCTGCGTGGTCGCCACCAGCCCAAGCATCACACCCGTGTTGCGGCGAATTTCACCCGTGGCCGACTTAACCCGCTCAGCCAGGCTGCGGACTTCATCAGCCACCACGGCAAAACCCCGGCCTTGCTCCCCGGCTCGGGCAGCCTCAATCGCGGCGTTTAAAGCCAACAGGTTGGTCTGATCAGAAATATCATTGATCAACTTGATAATGCTTTCAATACCCTTGCTGTTGCTCCCTAGCTCATCCACCGTTTTTTCAAAGGAAGACAGACGTTGACCAATATCCGAAATTTCTTTTTCAACCAGCAATAACTCTTCATAGGAGGATTGTGCGGTGCTTAAATGCTCGCGTGTAGCTTCGGACAATGACTCTGCATTTCGCGACACGGTGCCGATCGCTTGGGTGGACACGTCGGTTGAATCAAAAATATCTGCGGTAATTGCCCCCTGCTCACCCGCTTTTTTAGCGGCATCCCGAACCCGGCCATCCACCTGCACCGACTCCATCGACACCTGTGCGGTCATGCGACGGATTTCATTGATCAGGGTGCGCAGGCGTTCGGAAAATGCATTGTAATGGGTGGCCAGATCACGCAATTCGTCATAGGTGACCTCCGGCATTTGTACCGACAAATCCCCCTCACCCATGGACAACTGCTGCATCCGGTGAGCCAGCATCTTGACGGGTCGGGTGATGAGGTGGCGTAAATATAAAAATGAACCCGTAGCCGCCATTAGCACGGCAGCCAACAGGCCATAGCCGATGTATTGGAGCTGCACAATCCTGGCCTGCAGTAATTGGGGAGTAGCCGCCGCCGACAGGTCTTGCAGTTGCTTGAGCTCAAAAGTCAGAACCCCAACCCCAACCAACACCAGCAGGGTTTGTGTCAACACATTCCCTGCGATTTTTCGGCTCAATGTATTAAAAAAAAGTTGCTCTACAGTGTCGTAGACATCTCGCAAAAGTCCCATTTGAATTTCTCTTTCCTTCGTCCTCTGAGGTTTTTCATCGCGCCTCTTATAGCTCTTTTCGAGTCTGTTTATCGTTTAAAACCAGTTACAAAACACCTTCCAGTATTTCGCGTAATTCCAGTACCAACACCAGCAGACCTTCGCCTGAGAGTGTTGCACCGGCGACCCCCTTGGGTTTGACACCCTCCAGTGGCTTGATCATCACTTCGTCCTGCCCCACCAAGCTATCGACAGCCAGTACGCAGGCTTTGTTGCCGCTGACCGCCAACACACCCACCTTATTGGTATTGGCACTGGTGCGGCCTATCAACTCAGCCAAATCCAATAATGGCAAGACATCGCCACGAACCACCAGTGTGGGTTTGCCGTTGACATGCTGAATGGCTTCCTGGTTGATTGGGATGATTTCGCGAACACACGACAAGGGCAAGGAGTAAGCCTGCTCTTCAAGCTTGAGCATCAGCACCGGCAAGATGGCCAGGGTCAGCGGCAGCAAAATGGTAATACGACTGCCGTGGCCCGGATCAGAATGAATCTCGATACGACCGTTCAAGCGTTGGATATTGGTTTTAACAACATCCATGCCCACGCCGCGACCGGAAATATCGGTAATTTCTGTTTTGGTTGAAAAGCCGGGCAAAAATATCAGTTGCAGGGAATCCTGCGTATTCAATTGGCCAGCCTGCTCGGCGCCAATCAGGCCCTTTTCAACGGCCTTTTGACGAATCACCTCGGGACGCATACCGCGACCATCGTCGGAAATTTCAATCACGATGTGATCGCCGGTCTGACGGGCAGACAAATTGACCGTTCCGCGGGTCGGCTTGCCAGCACGGGCCCGGTCTTCAATCGGCTCAATACCATGATCGACGGCATTACGAACCAGGTGGACCAACGGATCGTTCAGCTCTTCAAGAATGGTTTTGTCGACTTCAGTTTCGGCACCGGCGATGACCAGTTCAACATCTTTACCCAATTGGCGGGCCACATCACGGGCCAGACGGCTGTACTTCTGGAATACGCGACCCACCGGCTGCATCCGTGCTTTCATCACCGCGGCCTGTAAGTCAGACACCAGCATATCGAGCTGGCCAATCACCACATCCAGGGTTTTACGGGCATCCTCATCATCACTGCCTTGCACAATCGCTTGGCGCAGGCAGTTCAGACGGTTTTTGGTCAAACCGATTTCCCCTGAGAGGTTCAGGATTTGGTCAAAGCGAGCGGTGTCTACGCGGATGGTGCTCTCTTTGGCACTTGATGCATTGCTTGCTGATTTGGGGGCGGGGCGAGACTCTGCCTTGGCACGCGTTGTCGCCGCGGCCTGACGAGATACCGCCTCGGTTGCCATTACAGCCGCCTTGTGGGCGCGCTGGCTTTCTTTGGGTGGAGTACCAACAATCGCTGTGTACAGCCCTTCCCAGTCAAACTCTTCGCTGTGTTCTACACCATCAGAGGCGAGATCTGCCGTGACGACCTCTGGCTCTTCCTGCACATTGACCGACCCAATCAGATTACTCCACACAAAAGGCTGCCCTTCGGCGGCCAGTTCCAGTGCGGTTAATAACTCAGCCGGCGCTGGTGAGGGCTGACTGTTGTTACCCATTTCAGTAAACATTCTGCGGACTTCGCCGGTGGCGGCGAGGATGATATCCAGCATCTCAGGTGTTAATTCCAGCTTGCCCGACCGCAGGTTATCAAACAGGTTTTCGGTTCTGTGACACAGACTGACCATGGCATGGGCCTCGAGAAACCCCGCACCGCCTTTGATCGTGTGAAACCCCCTAAATACGGTATTGAGCAATTCGTTGTCGGACGGATTTTGCTCCAGTTCCACCAACTTGCTATCAACATCTTCCAGAAGATCACCGGCCTCAGTCAAAAAATCGATCAACAACTCTTGTGAATCACCATAGGCGCTCATCGCGTTTCTCCACCCATCTATTTCAGTGTGTTATTAGAAGCCAAGGCTCTCTAGCAAGTCATCGACCTGGCCTTGATCACCACACACATCTGATCGACCCGCTGCGTCTATGGTTGGGCCTGAGAGCCATGTCTCATCCACCTGCCCGCGACGCTCGGGTGGCGTTGTATCAAGCAGCAGTCTGACCAGCTGTTCTTCCAGATTCTGGGCCATGGTCGCGATACGATTGACCACCTGACCTGTCAGATCATGGAAGTCCTGCGCCATCATGATGTCGGTCAGATAACTGTTGGTGGTTTGCGAGCTGGCTTGTACGGTTTTAAGGAACTGATGGGTATCCAGCGCATGAGCCTTGAACTCATCGAGCGACAGTTCCTGATTAAACAGCTTGTCCCAGGCGGCATCCAGACGCTTGGCCTTGGACTGCACATCATCTTGTACAACCTGAGCCTGCTCTACAGTTGACAACACTTTTTCAGCAGCCTGACCGGTCAGGTTGGCAATGTAGTTCAGGCGAGCACGCGCATCGGGCAACGCGTTGACGGCGGTTTCGACGTTTTTGTCGTAACCGAGCTGCCGCAGCGCATCGTGCAAGGTACGTGTCAACTGACCCAAACGCAAAAATACATCGTAGTTTTCGTTCTCCGTGTCCAGCGGTTTGTCACCCGGCGCAAGGATTTCCTTGACTTGATGGTGATGCTCGACGGCCACTTCTTCAGGAGTCATCACGTGATGCCCCTCTGACTCACTACGCTCGGACGCTATTTGATCAAACAATGCTTCTAAATCGTCTGAATCGCCACTTTTCAGTTCTACCGGCTGCATGCTGATCCCCTTCTTACGCTGCCATCTTTGCGATGATTTTATTCAGCTTGTCTTCTAATGTGGCCTTGGTAAAAGGCTTTACGATGTAACCGCTAGCGCCCATTTGGGCCGCCGTTACGATGTCTTCTTTTTTTGCCTCAGCAGTCACCAGCAACACAGGCAAATGCTTGAGTGAGGGATCAGCACGAACGGACGCCAACAACTCAAAACCGTTCATGTTGGGCATGTTCAAGTCGCTGACCACAAAATTGAAACCACCAGCTTTGAGTTTGTTCAAAGCCACCGCGCCGTCTTCTGCTTCATCGGCGTTGTTATAGCCAATTTCTTTAAGCAGGTTACGAACAATGCGCCTCATCGTTGAGAAATCGTCAACGATGAGAAAGCGGATATTTTCGGGACTCATACGGTCTCCTTGTCTCTGGAAGGTTGAAGCACTGTATTAATCATGGAGGCCAGTTCTTCTGGGTGGAACTTGGCCACGTAAGCGTCAACGCCCACCGCCTGGCCCAGCTTTTTATTCGCAACGGATGACAGGGACGAGTGCATCACGACCGGAATTCCGTTAAAGCGGGGGTCTTCCTTGATATGACGGGTCAGCACATAGCCGTCCATCTCCGGCATTTCGGCGTCAACCAGGATTAACGACACGATGTCACGCAAGTCGTGTTGCTCCTGCTCGGCACGGGTGGCAATGTTTTTGAGTTTTTCCCAGGCTTCGCGACCATTGGTGGCAGACTGGTGTGGCAAGTGCAGTTCGTCGAGCACCTCGGTGATCTTTTTGCGGGCCATGGCTGAGTCATCGGCAAAGAATACCGGCGTCACATGGTCAACGGTCAGCGGATCCAAGCGAGGCACTTCACGCTCACCAATCACATCGCCCAGAATCTGTTCCACATCCAGAATTGAAACCAGTTTGCCGTCTGGCAGCTCGGTCAAGGCCGTAATCATCGTGCTCTGGTTTTGGCCAATCGACTGGGGGGATTTAACCTGCTCCCAATCCACACGAACAATACGATCGACGTCATGCACCAGGAAGGCCTGTGTATGCGAGGAAAACTCCGTGATGATCAGCTTGGTACGAGCCATTTCAGTCGGCATGCCCAGGCACTGCGCCAAATCCAGTACAGGCAGGATGCTGCCGCGTAATGAAATGATGCCTTCGACCCCGCTGGGCATGTTGGGTGTTTTAGTGATGGGCAAGGTTTCGCACACTTCCCTGACCTTGAATACGTTGATACCGAACACTTCGGTCGAGCCGAGAGAAAACAGCAGCAGTTCCATTTTGTTGGAACCCGCTAAGCGTGCTTTTTCGTCGATCATATTCATCAAGCGGAAATCATTTTGAACCATCTCATTGCTCCTACGGTTTAACCATATCCAGGATGTTACTTACCGGCCAGCCGGGCTTTCATTGACTGTGGGTGCTGGCACTGCGGTATCGGACTCCCCTGGAACAGATTGAGTCAGCACAGCTTGCTCTGCACGTTTATTCATCACAATAATTGCGATTCGTCGATTGGTCTGGTGGGTTGGATCATCCTTGACCAGAGGCACTGAAGAGGCCAACCCCACCACACGCAAAATCTTTCGATCATCCAGTCCGTTGGCCAGCATCTGGCGGCGGCACGCATTGGCACGATCGGCTGACAACTCCCAGTTGCTGTATCCCTTTTCACCGCTGGCGTATGGCGCCGAATCGGTGTGTCCGGAAATCGTCAGTTTGTTGTCCACTTCATTTAACACTTTGGTGATCTCACCCAAAATGTCTTTCATGTACTCTTTCAGAATGGCTTTGCCAGAATCAAACATGGGGCGGTTTTGCTCATCCACGATTTGTATTCGCAAGCCTTCCTGCGTTATGTCTAGTTTTATCTGATTCTTGAACTGTTGCATCTTGGTAGAAGCGTCAATTAAAGACTCTATTTTTGACTTTATCTGGTTCAGCTTCTTTTCTTCAGCCTTCTGAACCTCCGCCTCAGCGGCTTTTAAGGATGCCTTTTTGTCAGCGGGAGACTCACCTCGCTTGACCTGTCCATTCATGCGGGCCAGATCGACACCGCCACCGTTGATGATGTTGGTTGCATCTCCCGAGCCACTGCCGCCACTCAAAGCCACCTTCAATGGGGTATTGAAGTAATCCGAAACGCCTTTTAAATCACCCTGACTGGACGAACCGAGCAACCACATCAATAGGAAAAAGGCCATCATCGCTGTCACAAAGTCAGCGTAAGCGATCTTCCAGGCACCACCGTGCCCGCCATGCCCACCTTTTTTGATGCGCTTGATGACAATAATCGGTTGTACGTCTTTGGACGGAGTGGCCATTTATTTACCTTTGGTGCTCTTGACGTGTTCTTCCAGTTCTTTGAAAGAAGGACGTTCTGTAGAGTACAAAACCTTTCGACCAAACTCGACTGCCAATGCAGGGGAGTAACCATTAAGGCTAGCCAATAAGGTGACCTTGACACACTGAAATTGTTTGGATGACTCATCCAGCTTTTGGGTCAGCAAACTCGACAAGGGGGCCACAAAGCCATAAGAGAGCAAAATGCCCAGAAAGGTGCCTACCAGTGCAGCAGCGATCATGTTGCCCAGCTCCGCATTCGACACCTGACCCACTGAGCCCATCACGTGCACAACTCCCATCACCGCAGCCACAATACCGAATGCCGGCAGGGCGTCAGCCAGTTTTTGAACCGCATCAATCGGGGTATGGCCCTCTGCGTGGTGGGCATCAATTTCGCCATCCATCAGTGCTTCAATCTCCAGGGAGTTCAAATTGCCACTGACCATCAAGCGCAGATAGTCGGTCATAAATTCAACAATGTGATGATCCGCCAACACATCGGGATACTTCTGGAACAAGGCGCTTTGCTCAGGCTCTTCAACGTCGCGTTCTATCGACATCAGCCCTTCTTTACGCACCTTGGTCAGGATTTCATAAATCAAGGCCATCAGCGACATGTAACGGGCCTTGGTCAAACCGGAGGACTTAAAACACGACGGCAAGGCTTGGCCTACCCCTTTGAGGGTCTTTGTACTGTTGCCGACCAAAAACGCTCCACCCGCTGCACCGCCAATAATGATCAGCTCTACAGGCTGCCACAGCACATGCAGGTGCCCCCCTGCCATAAGGAAGCCACCCAACACTGAGCCGACGACAAGGACGTATCCAACGATGACGAACATGAAATCTTCCGCTTTCGGTAATTTTTTTCCACGGTTAATCTTCGTCTAAATTGCAAAATTCCCTTACAAAGAAAAGACCGATTTTTATGACCGATTTCAACGCACCGTGTGACATTCTTGAAATAAAAAGGGGCTGATGCATTTAACATCAGCCCCTGACCAAAAAATGCTCAGATTGCGGACCCGGAAGAGACAGAGGGTGGGAGGATGCTACCGGACCCTGACTAGGCAATCTGAGCGAAAACAGTATCGAAGACTAGTTAATAATCAATCTCTTCGCTGTCGAGTAAAAAGTCGTTGTGCTGTTTGGTTTTGCCTGCCCGAGATGGCATGTGACATAAACCACACACATAGTCACTTGTTAACTCAAATGTGTGAACCACAAATCGACCGTGGCAATTAATACATTGGGCCGATGTCAGCATGCCTGCGTCAAAAAACTTAACCAGGCGCCAGGCGCGGGTCACCGACAACACCTCGGGCAAGCCTAACTCACCCACTTGCTCCAGATACATTTTGTAGCCACGAATGATGGCTTCAATATCTTCCATATCGCTGGTCTTGATCAGCGCCTGGTAGATATTCATAAACAAGGAGCTGTGGATATTCGGTTGCCAGGTCATGAACCAATCGGTAGAAAACGGCAACATCCCTTTGGGGGGCGACTTGTGTTTAAGCTCCTTGTATAACTTGAGCAGACGCTCACGGGACAAGGTGGTCTCAGACTCAAGCACCTGAAGCCGGGCGTCCAGATTGATCAGATCGGTGGCCAACTTGATCTGGGTTGCCTCATTCAGAATGGATTTGACTTTAGCCATGACCCATCCTAGATCGCAACTTCAGACGCTTTCGTAGCCATCAGGATGGATGCATGTACACCTGTAACAGCCTTATCCTTGCTGTGACTGGTCAACAGGTTCCACACCACTTCATCATCAAACCGGAAGCGACACATCAACATATTGGAGGTCGCGATTCTTAAAATCTGCGCGGTCGACAATCCGCTGAGAATATCGGCGACTGACTCGTTCAAACCCAGGCGAAACATGGCTTCAGCCTTGTCTGCACGGATCATTTGCTGTGCCAGCAATAAATAGGACAAATTGGTTTCCCGAATTTCATCCAACAATCGTGATGAGCTCATTGTGTTTTCACCCTCGTTATTTTTTGTGCTGCTCTAGTTGGCAGACAACTCCCATTGATCACATGTTCGACCCAATACGAA
>DAITMV010000091.1:0-11001 GCA_036834985.1 Burkholderiaceae bacterium
GCTTCCGGGGTCCGCAGTTCCACGGCGGCTGGCTGGACGAGCTGGCCGCGTGGGAGCAACTTGACGAGGCGTGGAACCAAATCCAGTTCGGCCTGCGGCTGGGCAAGCACCCGCGCCTGATGTGCACGACGACGCCCCGGCCCAAGCCGCTGATCTTCGACCTCGTCGAGCGCGACGGCCACGACGTGTGCTACGTCAGCGCCACGACGTACGACAACCTCGACAACCTCGCGCCCACCTTCCGGGCGCAGATACTCCAGTACGAGAACACCGCGCTGGGCGAGCAGGAGATCAACGCGGTGCTGCTCGACCCGAGCGACCACGGCATCATCAAGCAGTCGTGGTTCAGGCTGTGGGACGCGGCCCGGCCGCTGCCCATGTTCACCATGGTGATCCAGTCCTACGACTGCGCCACCAGCGAGAAGACGCAGAACGACAGCACGGCCTGCGTCGTGCTGGGCGTGTTCAAGCCCGAGGACCGGCCGACCAGCGTGATGGTGATCGACGCGTGGTCGGAGCGCATCCAGTACCCCGACCTGCGGGCCAAGGTGATCGAGCACTACGGCGAGGTGTACGGCGACCCGGACGAGTTCGGCTCGGGCAAGAAGACCGACATCATGCTGATCGAGGACAAGAGCGCGGGCATCAGCCTGATCCAAGACCTCCAGCGGGCGGGCATGCCGGTGCGGGCCTACAACCCCGGCCGGGCCGACAAGGTGCTGCGGGCCAACCTCGTGGCGCCCATCATCGAGCGCGGCCTGCTGTACCTGCCCGAGAGCGACCGCAACCCCGGCACGGCGCGGTCGTGGCTCAAGGACGCCATCAACCAGTGGTGTGCCTTCCCCGAGGTCCGGCACGACGACTACGTCGACGCCCTGACCCAAGCGTTGCGCTACCTCAAGGATGCGGGGATAATCCGCATCGACCCGGTGGACATCCCCGACGAGTACGCGGACGACGTCCGGCCGCGCTTCAACCCATACGCCCAATAGGAGCACGGCCATGGCGAGCATCGAAGACATGATCAAGGAAGCCCAAGGCGGCAAGCGCAAGCCATCTTTGATGGGCACCAAGCCGCTGGCGCAGCCTGACGTATCCGAGCTTGAGCGTCAGTACCCGGGCCTGTACGGCGGCTTGGCTGGAATGATGGCGACGTCGCCCGATGAGCTTGGCGGCGGCAGCGTCCTTGACCCGGAGGCCATGGCTCGGCGCAAGTCGATGAGCGCAGGCGCCGACCTGACGTACCCCATCGGGTTGGCGCTGTCGGCCATCCCGGCGTTGCCCAAGCTTGGGACGGTTGGCAAGCTGGCCGCCCGCGAGCTTGGCCCCATGGCCGCAGGCAAGGTCGAAGACATGCTGGCAAACCAAGGGCTGATCATGCACGCCGTGCCAAGGGGCAAAGCCGCCAAAGCTGCGACCGAAGCCGAGCCCAAGATGTCAGAGGCGCAGAAGGCCGTGATAGCCCGCTTCAACAAGGAACAGCAGGCCAGCCCCTCGTCGGCCTTAACCGGGGCATTGGCGCCATCTAAGCAGCCGGTGAGGGGTAACACCAGTGCCGAGCTTCAGCGCATGCAAAGGGGCGCTTTAAACGACGAGCAGAAGGAACTGCTCGAGATTTACTCGCAGAAGCATCCGGGCTTTGGCGAGGCAGCCAAGTTCATGACGCCGCAGGAACTGACCAAGATTCTTGGCAACCCCAACGGCATCCGCGAGATGACCCGGCTGCTCGAGGTGCTGCCGCAGGCCAAGGAGTTGGCCTCGGTCACTAAAGCTGGCGCCGAGAAGCAGGGCTGGTATCGCGCCTCGACGCAAGCTTTGATTGACGTGTTCGGTGTCGATGACGCGCCACGGTTTGCCGCGCTGCTGGCCGCCCAGTCCCCACAGACGTCTGTGGAGATGAACCTGACCAACTCGCTAAACACTTGGAAGAACTGGACGGCAGCCGGGCGCCCGACCGATGCCAAGTCAATCAAGGCCATCATGGGCCAGAGTGTCGCAGGCACGAAGGGCGAGGAGTCCGTTCTCGACGCGTGGGTCAACAACAGCGTGCGCGCCCTGTCTACGCCGGACCCCACCAAAGTCGTGCTGTCTGGTCCCAAGGTCGACTCGTTCTTCCACAACTTGGCCGACGACGTTTACCGCGTGACCAATGACGCGTGGATGTCCAACGGCCTAAAGGTAAGCCAGCAGGCCTTTAGCGGGTCGCCCACGGCCCTGCAACTGGCCGCTGGTGACCCGGGCCTATCCCCCGGCTACATCGGCACCAACGTGCGCATGCGCCAAGCGGCACAGAAGGCTGGCATGTACCCATCGGAGGCGCAAGAGACAGCATGGTCGTGGTTCATGCCCCTGATGGAAATGCAGACCAGCACCGGAATGCCTGCCCGCGAGATATTGCAAAAGGGCCTGCTAACGCCTGAGATGATTCGCGGCACGCCCGACTTCTCCAGCTTGTTGCGTCAAGGCAACTATGGAAAAATCCTTGAGGAGGCTGGATACGGGGACCAATTGGCTGCATTGAAGCCGCACGATTGGCAGCGACCCAAGTACGACATGTCTATGTCGGACCAGCGCAACCTAGAGGACATTGCCGGTAACCTTGAGAACTTGGGCCGGATGCGCCAAAGCTCTAGGCGGTTCACAAGCTTGGGCATGCCAAGCGAAGAGGCTGGGTTACCTGAAACAGGGTTCTTCACCAAGAACCAAGAGTACATCCCGGGGCAGGGCACGGGGCATTTGGAGTACCTGATCAATGCGCCTGAGTCGGTCCGCAAGAATGTGTCGTCCAAGCTTTCCAATGCTTTCAACGACCAGCAGAACCGCAATGTGCTGATGGGCGCCGCTGGCTACGAGCCGCTGCCGACTACGCCATTCACTGGGTCTTTCCGTCCACCGGGAGGCATTGGCAATGTCGGACCAAGGGCCGAGCCACCGTTTATTTCTGAAGAGGCATTCAACCAGCCCGGCATGGGTTTGCGTCCGTCTATGCCCGGAAGGCATGCCATGGAGTCGCAGCCCGGCTATGGATCTACGGTTGAATTGCCCATCAGATTTAAACGCGGAGAGCCCTCATTAAGCCCCAAAGACCAATCCGTGATGGACGCCATCGCTGCAATTGAAGGTGGTATGACGGCCCAGCTCGGCACGCCATATAGCGGCGCCATACCGCACAAAACTGGCCCGGGCCTATTTGTCAAATCTGAGAAAAAAGTTCCTGCTGAGAACATGTCGTATGCAGGTTCCATACTCAACCCAAGCACTGAAGCTGTGGCCGATACAGGCCGTGGCGCCACTGTGTTAAATTGGGGAGACCCATTTAGTGAATCGCAAGCTAAAAAAATTAGAGAGATGCTTGGCGGAAGTGATGTGTTATCAGTGCATACACCGGGAAATTACATAGATTACTCAAGCGAGTTTGCTGCACCTCAAGGATCAGGGGCAGTTACTAAAAAAATGCTTGAGTACTTTGAGAAAATGCCAAAGTCAAAGCAAGCCGCTGTCAGTGAAGCAGCTAAGCGCCCAGCAGAAGATGTTTACGATGTCTATCGTAAGCTGCAAGAAAAAACAAATGAACCGACCAGAGAAGATTTAATGAACATGCTTGATGTCATCAAAAAAGCTGGAATTGTTGGCTTGCCAGCCGCATTGGCGTCTGGCATTTCTTTAGCTGGTCAAGGGTCTAGCGCAATCCCGCCGTCGCTATTGGACCTTGCCGAAGAGCCGAATTAACTTCAGCAATGATTTCTTTTGGCGCTTGTTTCCATCCAAAACGTTCAAACATACCAATGACACGCTGTCCATCTTCTTTGGTGTACTCAATGGACATGTATTCGCCATCTTTGTCAATACTGAATAACTTTATGTTGCGTTCTTTTAGTTCCACGGTTTTCTCCTTTAAGCGGTTACTTGGGAAACAAATAGTAACACACTTTTTTGTGTTTTAAAAAAATTTTTGTGAGAAAAAAATATGGCAATTGAATTCCCGCAACCGCAAGAAGACGTCACAAGTAGTCCTGAGGACGACGAGGGCATGTCCTTCGACTTGGGCGCCGAGGAGATGTCTGAGGTCGAAGAGCAGCCTGACGGCTCTGCCATTGTCCGCATGGAAGAGAAGCTTGGCCCCATTGAGGACCAAGACTTCTACGGCAATATGGCCGAGAGCATGAAGTCATGGGACCTAAGCTCCATGGGCATGAAGTACTTGGACCTGATCGACAAGGACAAGCAGGCCCGTGAGGATCGCGACAAGCAGTACGAAGAGGGATTAAAGCGCACCGGCCTAGGCCACGACGCCCCGGGCGGCGCGATGTTTCAGGGGGCCAGCAAGGTTGTACACCCGATCATGGCCGAGGCCTGCATCGACTTCGAGTCACGCGCCATCAAGGAGATGTTTCCGCCTGACGGCCCGGTGCGCACCAACATTAAGGGCGAGGCGGACCAAGAGGCCGTAGCCCGCGCCGATCGCAAGCGCGACTTCATGAACTGGCAGTTGACTGAGCAGATCGTGGAGTTCCGCGACGAGGAAGAGCAGATGCTGACCCAGTTGCCTTTGGGCGGCTCGCAGTATTTGAAGCTGTGGTACGACGAGCGCAAGCGCCGTCCGTGCGCCGAGTTTGTGCCGATCGACAACGTGATCATTCCGTTCGCCGCTGGCAACTTCTACACGGCCCAGCGCGTCACCGAGGTGCACTACATCACCCAGCAGGAGTTCGACAGCCGGGTCAAGTCCGGCCTGTACCGCGACGTGGATGTGGGCTTTGCCAGCATGGAGCCGGAGACAACCGGCCCTGAGAAGGCAAACAACAAGATCGAAGGGCGCAAGTGGCAGGACAACGAGGACGGCCTGCGCCGCGTGTACCACATTTACGCGTACATGGACGTCGAAGAGGACAACGAGACCGACGGCGACACGGCACCGTACATCCTGATGGTCGACGAGAACTCCTCCGAGGTGCTGGGCCTGTACCGCAACTGGGAAGAGGGCGACGAGACCAAGTCCAAGCTGGACTGGCTGCTTGAATTTAAGTTCATTCCATGGCGAGGTGCCTATGCGATTGGTTTTCCTCACCTCATTGGTGGTCTATCTGCTGCTCTTACTGGGGCTTTGCGTGCTCTGCTGGACACTGCTCACATAAACAACAGCGCCACCATGCTGAAGTTGAAGGGCGCCAAGATGTCCGGCCAGAGCCAGAACATTGAAGTGACCCAAGTTACAGAGGTGGAAGCCGCCCCGGGCGTGGACGACATCCGCAAGATCGCCATGCCGATGCCATTTAACCCGCCAAACCCGGTCCTATTCCAGCTTTTGGGCTGGCTGACCGACGCGGCCAAGGGCGTTGTCACCACATCCGAGGAAAAAATCGCCGATGTGAACTCCAACGCGCCGGTCGGCACCACGCAGGCATTGATCGAGCAGGGCGCCGCAGTGTTCTCGGCCATCCATGCCCGCCTGCATGACTCGCAAAAGCGCGTTTTGAAGGTCCTGAGCCGCATTAACCGCTGGTATTTGGACGACATGCACCGTGGCGAGTCGATTTCTGACTTGGAAATCAGCCGCGAAGACTTTGCCCGTAATGACGATGTCATTCCGGTCAGCGATCCGCACATCTTCTCCGAGACGCAGCGCATGGCCCAGACCCAAGCGGTCTTGGCAATGATGGACAAGTACCCCCAGCACTTCGACCAGCGTGCGGTTCTTGAGCGCGCCATGCGCCAGATGAAGATTCCTAACCTGAACGAGCTGATGCCTAACTCCACGGACCCCGAGGAGTTGAACGCGGCAGAGGAAAACGCGGCCATGGCTATTGGTCGGGCGGCGTTTGCCTACGCCAATCAGGACCAACTGGCGCACTTGCAGTCTCACTTGGACTTCTGTCTCAACCCAATCCTCGGTGGCAACCCAATCATTGCGCCGCAGTGCATCCCGCAGCAGCTTGAGCACATCAAACAGCACATTACCCTGTGGTATTTGCAGCGCATGAACGGTTATGTGACCAAATCTATGAACGGACCCGTCAAAGATTACGGACAGTCTGCATTGACCGGCCAAATTGACAAGCTCTATGCCTTGGCGTCGCAGCACACCAACTTGGACGCGCAAAAGGCGTTTGAGAAGATGCTGCCTGCCATTCAAAAGATCACCGAAATGGCAAAACAGTTTGCTCCCAAGCCTCCAATGAACAGCACAGACATGGTTTACATGCAGACCAGCATGGCCGAGACGCAACGTCGTGCGGCAAAGGACCAAGCAGACGTGGCATTGGCACACGAGAAGATGCAGGCGGAGTCCTTGGAAAAAAATCGTGCTCAGCAAATTCAAATTGCGTTGAACGCCAACGACAACTTGACCGACGAGCGCATCAAAACTGCGGAAATCTCGCACGACGCGCAGGTTTTGCAGCACGAGCAGCAGAAAACTGCTCTTTCCGCGCTACAAGGCGCACAACAATCCCTAGGAGGCCAATATGGCACAACGTGAAGTAGATCAGTCGGGCTCTGACGTGCCCATGCACAAGCGCATCGCCATGGGCCAAAGCCTAGATGGCACGAAGCTTGAGGGCGGCAACAAGTCCCAGCCTAAATCGAACGATTCTCAGAAGAAGCAAAGCGGTCTGGCCGCTCTAAGGAAAAAATAATGCGATATGTCAGCGACTTCATCGGTGCTGTTGAAGCTGAGCAATTAAAAATCGCAAGATCGTTGGCTCTTGGCAATGCCAAGAGCTACGAAGCCTACCAGTATCTGGTAGGAGAGCACCAAGGGCTTGCAAAAGCTCTGGAAATTTTAAATAACCTTTTAAAGGAAGATGACATAGATGACCGATGAACAGCCGGTAGCTTCGAATGAAGCAGCGTTGCAGGAAGCATTTCCAGCAGTTGACCCCGGTGCTTTGCCTGTAGGCGGACGTGTTCTTGTTCAGTGGCGCGCCACTGCCAAGAAAGTAACCTCCTCAGGAATCGTGCTTGTTGAAGAGACCAAGGAAACCGAAAAGTGGAACAACCAAGTGGCGAAAGTCGTTGCGTTGGGCCCGCTTGCTTTCAAAAAACGCGACAGCCTTGACCCGTGGCCTGAGGGCAACTGGATTGAGGTTGGTGACTACGTCCGCATGCCAAAGTGGGGCGGGGACCGATGGGAAGTGCCTTACGGCGACCCAACATTGGGCGAAACCGCCCTATTTAGCGTGTTTAACGACCACGAAGTGATTGCAAAAGTCACTGGTGATCCCTTGAAAGTAAAGGCCTTCCTATGAACGCAACAGAAAAACTTGAAATGCAGGTGGACGAGGAGAGCGACGGCTCCGCGACCGTATCCCTGCCTGAAAACATGGAGTCTCCGGACGACATGGACGACGACCGTGGCTCAAACGACGGCTCGGGCCAAGACCCGGACCGTGAAGCCATTCGTGCCGCTCGTCGTGAAGAGCGCAATCTGAAAAAACGCCTCCACAAGGCCAAAATCAGCGAATCCAGCCACCTGATCAACTCGCTCAAGCGCCAGAATGAGCAGATGGCAGAGCGCTTGGCTGCCCTCGAGAAGCGATCTGCCGGGGCAGACGTGGCGCGGGTGGACAAGGCTATTGAGGACGCCCAAATGCGCCTTCAGTACGCCAAGGAGCAGATGAAACAGGCCACCGAGGTAGCTGACGGGACCGCTTTGGCTAACGCCCAAGAGGTATGGTACGAGGCTCGGAACCAGATTGACGCCCTGAACAACCTGAAGAAGAAGGTTGTTTCTACCCCTGATCCGTCCAGTATTCCCAAGGCCGCAGACCCTCGGCTGAAGAAAAACGCCGAGGACTGGATGGCCCGAAACAATTGGTATGACCCCAACGGTGGGGATACCGATTCCCAGATCGCGATTAAGGTCGACGAGTCGATGCTTAAAGACGGCTGGGACCCAACCGACCCCGATTATTGGGAAGAGTTGGATAATCGATTGACGAGATATTTGCCGCACCATTACAATGGGGGCGACGGTCGTTCGTCAAATAGGAGACCCCGTTCCGTGGTTACAAGTTCTGGTCGCGAATCCTCTCGGATGGCGGGTGGCAACGAATTTCGTTTGTCGCCAGAACGTGTGCGGGCAATCAAAGAAGCAGGACGTTGGGATAACCCAAAAGAGCGCGAAAAGATGATCCGCAAGTACGCAGAATATGATCGCATGAACAGGAGTTAAATATGCAACATGATGAACGATTGAAAAAAGACCTCTCACTTGGTGGACGCGAGTCTCGCGCAAAGCAAGATAGTGAACGCGGTTCCGCTTCAAATGAGTTGGCAAGTCAACAGGAGCGTCGTAGGATGTTCCGCAACGAGTGGGTTCAAGAATCCCTACCGACCCCACCTGATATTCCGGGGTTCCACTGTATTTGGCTTTCATCTACCAACGGGTATGACCCAATCCATAAGCGTCAGCGGATGGGGTACACGCCAGTCACCATCGATGAGGTTCCGGGCTTTGAAAACTTTAAAGTTAAAGCTGGCGAACACTCTGGACTTGTTGCTTGCAACGAGATGATTCTCCACAAGATTCCTCTTGATATTTACCAAAATATCATGGAAGAATTGCACCACTTTGCACCTCAGGACGAGGCGGACAAAATCCGTGTTCAAGCTGAGAATGTACAGGGCGCTCGAGATAGTAATGGTCGACGTTTGGGAATGATCGAAGGCGAAGGTATCAGTGATCTTGATAAGCCTATGCCCGTTCCGGTATTTGCCTGACGGACTTGTTAACTAACTTGGAGTAAGAACTTATGTCTTCTACATCTGCTCCGTTCGGCCTGCGCCCTGCTTTCCATCCTAGCGGATTGGATCGCGCTCAAGCGTTGGCTGGCGGTATTACTTCGGGTCTGGCCGTAAATATTCTCAAAGGCCAACCCGTAACCTACACAACGGCTGCAACCGTCGGTTCCACCGGCGCTGCAAACGGAACAATCATCCCGGCAGCTACGCCCGGCAATAGCGCTGCAACCGCAGCCTATTCCGTCGCTGGCGCTTTTGCTGGTGTTGAGTGGACCGATACAACAGGCCGTCGCCGCGTGTCCAACTACTGGCCTTCCGGCACAGCCTACGTCGTAGGCTCGTGCATTGCCTATTTCTACAACGACATCAACATCGTTTACGAAATTCAGGCCGATGGCTCGTTGTCGCAAACCGCAATCGGGAATGAATACAACTTCAGCAACATCACCGCTGGTTCTTCAACCACTGGTCTGTCGCAAGCAACTTTGGCTACTGCCTCCGCTCAAACGAACGGTACGCAAGGTCAGATGCGCGTGGTTGACATTGCTCCCTATGTGGACAACGCTTGGGGTGATTCGTACACGGTAGTCCGTGTTGTGTTGCCATACACTCAATTCTTCGGTGCCTTCACCGCAGTTGTTTAATAAGGAGTAACACAAAATGGCAGCACCAATGCGCAGTACGGACTTCCGTAGTATCGTTGAGCCTATCCTCAACGAATGCTTCGATGGAGTCTATGACCAACGTAAAGACGAATGGTCGCGTGTTTTCCGCGAGGAAAACGGTATCCCCCGTAACTACCACGAAGAGCCTGTCCTGTACGGCTTTGGCGCGGCACCGCAGTTGCCTGACGGCACTCCGGTTTCGTACCAACAAGGTGGTGTTCTGTTCCTCCAGCGCTATGTCTACCAAGTCTATGGTTTGGCATTCGCTCTGACCAAAGTTTTGGTTGAGGACGGTGACCACATCCGTATCGGTCAGGTTTACGCTAAGCACTTGGCCCAATCTCTGATTGAAACCAAGGAAACCCTGTCTGCGAACGTGTTGAACCGTGCGTTCAACTCGTCGTATGTCGGCGGCGACGGCGTATCTTTGATCAGCGCTTCTCACCCCATCGTGAACGGCACTTTCAGCAACCAACTGTCCACCGCAGCAAACCTGTCGCAGACATCTCTCGAGCAGATGTTGATCCAGATTCGCCAAGCTGTGGACAACAACGGCAAGAAGATTCGTCTGGTGCCCCGCCAATTGGTGGTCGCCCCGGGCAACATCTTCCAAGCCGAAGTGCTGCTGAAGTCTGTTCTGCGTGCAGGCACTGCAAACAACGACATCAACCCCGTCAAGTCCATCGGCTTGCTGGACGAAGGTGCCGCTGTTATCAGCCGTCTGACTAGCGCAAACGCATGGTGGGTCCAGACCGACGCTCCCGAGGGCATGAAGCTCTTGATGCGCCGCGAACTGGAGAAGACCATGGAAGGCGACTTTGAGACCGATTCGATGCGCTACAAGGCCACCGAGCGTTATCAAGTGGGCTGGACTGACCCGCGTGCCATGTACGGCACCGCTGGCGTCTAAAGCCAAAAGGGGTCGGAATAACCCGACCCCTTTTTTATTTTTAACAGGTCAAACTTTTCAAGGAGCAGACCATGCCTCAATTTTCAGATGATCTTTTTCTAGGCCCAGCCCAAACTTACATGGGTACGGGTATTCGCCCCTACACCACAACCGCTACCGGCGGCACAGGCGGCGTTTCTTCTTCCACCCTGACAATCACCGCTGTGGGCTTTGGCGCCCCGATCGTGGTTGGTATGTACCTTGACGGCACCAGCGTGACCGACGGCACCTATATCACTGCCTTTGGCACTGGTAATGGCGGAACCGGCACCTACACGCTGAACCAAGCGATCAACATTGCCAACACGACCGCGCTGACCCTGCACGGCAATGTGGCTTTTGATGATCCAGCCCCAATGGACTTGGGTGTTGGCCCCTTGGGTCGCATTTACGTCTGGGACGTGATTCCTCAGGCCGCTGTAACCAACAACGTCGCAGCTTCGCAAACAGCCACTGGCGCCCAGTCTGTGACCCTGACCGCTGGAACCTCGGCCAAGTCGGTAATCCGCCAAGACGGAGTGAGCGTGATCCAGTTGGACATCCCACGCGCTATCAAAGTGAACTGCTCGACTACAGCCCGTGCGTTTACCGCCAACGGCTATGACTACTACGGCCAAGCCATGCGCGAAGTCATCACTGTTTCCG
>DAITMV010000092.1:0-10992 GCA_036834985.1 Burkholderiaceae bacterium
GCTTTGATCCTGTTTACTGGAAATGCCGTTTATGTCAATTCATCGTCTAATTGGACCCAACGTACCAACCGCGCCCGGCGCGCATGAATCTCAAAATCGGCTCAGTGACTTTGCCTCCAGCAGCCGGCTGGCTCAATCCCTTGTTCAGGTTGCAACCGCGGCGCCTCCATCTGTCAAACAGTCGGCTTCCAAGGTCGACTTAAAACGCGAGTTGCGACTGGCGGTGACTGTCAACAGAGAGGGTCGCCTGCTGGTCAATGAAGGGCGTCACTTGCAGGCACAGATCGTCACGCTAAAATCGATCGTCACCCCAAGCCCGGAGCAACAGCAAGAACTTGAGCGTGTGTGTCAGGCTTACGAAACAACCTTGTCGCAAGCGCTCGTGAAGATACGTGATGCAGCTGATGTCCTGTCGGGCCAGCGTCTGCCGTCGTCCGAAGACGCCAGGTCCCTGTTTAAGCGAACCTACATGTACTACCAGCAGCGTATCGACGGTTTGAAAAATGCCAATCGATTGATGGCCTTTTTTAAAGTACGTTATTACGACCCCAGAAAAAGCACCAGTATCGGACTGGTTCAGTTGGCCCGGCAAGAGCAGCACTGTCTGGCTCAACAAGTGGCTCAATTAAAATCAATCTTGGGGATTACTGATCATGCCCCCGTGATTATTGATTTGTTTGATTGGGCAGCGCGAAACGCATATTTGTCCGACTTGCCGACAGAAAAAGAACGGGATGCGGTCATTGACGCACTGTTTGCAGGCCAACGTTATGTGGTCAAGGCCCCGCCAGTCTCCAGCCTGTTTACCGACGCCATAAAGACTCTTGTAGAAAGTGATCATGCGGACCACAGTGACGTTCTGCTGGCGGGCATCATGGCTACCTTGGAACAGGATCTGAGCAAGATGGAGGATGAGTCTTCCCATGAAATTCATGGTGTCAAGGCGCAGGCACGCATGTCCTTCAGAGAGGTCAATGAGGCGGTCGATCGTATGATTCGGCATCCCTTCTTGCTACGCTTTGGTGGTCGTCAACACAAAGCGCAGTTCAGTCGACTGTTGATGCTGCTCTCGACGCAGCCCCAGGCCATTGGGCAGGATGCCCCGCATGCAAATGCCAAACAGCAGTTGTGGCTTAAGCTGATTCATGCCTTTCCCGACTGCACCAACGAACGGGTGGTTGAACAGTTGATGTACAAAGCCCGGCATACCCGAAAGCCATTGGATCCAGCCGTACTGATATTTTTGCACTGCCCAACCTTGGTGAACATGAAGCATTACTCCGACGGCGCTCCCATGTCCCGATCTACACGGGCCAAAGAGTTTGGAATCATGAGTTTGTCCAAAGAGGAGCGACGGGTTCACAAGTTTTATCACGGCGATAGTTTTTTCAGGTGGCCTTTTTTGTGGCTTGTGGATGGGTTTAGAGATGAAGAACTACATTTTTTACACGCACCGGGTCATATCAAGGGCAGTCTGGCGCAAGCCCCGTTAACTCAGCGACGCGACAAGATCGGCGGTTTTGCGGGTGTCATCAGTTATTTTTTCAACCGCACACATCCTGATGTAGATGTGATTCACCACGAGCAGTACAAGGTCAATCAACCCACTGATTACAGCGGTCGTCTGATTAGCTATTCGGAGGCGATGGCATTTGCCAAACGTGCGGTACCTAACAATTATCTAGCGACCCGACCCCCGCATCAGCGTCTTTTTAATCACCGCATCAACTCGCCCTTGATCAGTCAGCGAGAGTTACTGTTTACCTATAGCGAAGAGAGCCTGGACCAGCTGGCCGAGCAATTTAGTGCGGCGCAATTGAGCCGCGCGAAAACTACCCGGATCAAGTTGGCAGCGGACAGTAATCCGGCACCGCGACTTGTCACGGCCCTGAAAGATGGCTTTTTGAATTTCTTGACCGCCCAAACCCTGTTGCGTGATGAGCGTGGAGACGGCAAAGGCGCCCGGGTACAGTTAAGCAGGTTGACACCGCCGTTGTATAACAATCAAACGCATGAGGTGTTGTACGATAACCTGAACCTGGAAGATGCCAATTTGCGCAATGGCTTGCAAAAACTGATCTGTGGACGCATCAGTGGTGATCAAGGTGAAACAACCGTCCAGTTGTTGACCAAGGCTTACAAGCTGATTCAATGCAACCGGTTTGTCGACGCAACACCAGTAGCCGATTATCCGCCAGATTATGAAATTCCCCAGTCCTTGCAACCTGCCGGTACCTTGACACACGTGTTAACCGATACGCGGATGGCTACATTGATTGTTGATGCCGTAAACGAATTGGCGGCACTGTCGGCCATTGATAAAGCGACGCTGGAGCATCTGGATACTGTGATCGATCCCAATAACCCAGCCGCCAGAATTCGGTTGACGCAGGAGTGGGGAGCAGACGGCCGCTTACACTGCCGGTTTGCGGGTGTATCGAATCAGGATGATCCTCACACCATGAACTATTTGCTGAGAATGGCCAATCATGCCTATCACCTACACTGGAATTTGAATGAAATCAAAAAGAAGGTGATGTCGTATGCTAGATCTGGTGACGTTCATCAAGCCGGGCACGCGCTCCAGGATTTGCCAGCCTACCGCGACCAACTCATGCGTGTGATAGGCCAGGATCAACTGACTGCGATCAAACCGTATCCTCACATCAACGTGGACGGACAACCCGGCACCGCGTTTGGAACCCACAATATTTTGTTTCAAGAGCTGATTAAACAGTACGGCGCCTCGACCAACGATCCTGTATTGCAGCAGCGCGCTGCACAGTTAAATGGCATCAGCGGATGAGTTGGATGGACTGCTGCGAGGGTGATGCGCCTGCACCACTTGTTTGAGCCGCTCCCGGGCTACATGCGTATAAATTTGAGTGGTGGTGATATCCGAGTGCCCGAGGAGCAATTGCACCACGCGTAAATCAGCACCATGATTGAGCAGATGGGTTGCAAATGCATGTCTTAAGACGTGGGGGCTGATCGGCTGCGTGATACCCGCCGTGATGGCATATCGTTTGATTATTTTCCAAAATCCCTGGCGAGTCATCGCTTGCCCGCGGCTGGTCAGAAAGAGTGCATCACTGATCGGTGAGCCTTGAAAATGTGCACGCGCCGAATCCATATAACGCCTGACGGCATTAACCGCCATCTCACCGAGCGGGACCAGCCGTTCCTTGCGACCTTTGCCCATCACCTTGACAACACCGGTTTGCAGATCAATCTGCGTCAGGGTCAGGCTGACCAGTTCCGTGACGCGCAGCCCTGTAGCATACAGCAGCTCCAACATGGCGATGTCCCTCAGGCCTCGTTCAGTGCTGGCATCCGGGCTCTTGAGCAGATCAGTCACAGCCTGTTCAGACAATGTTTTGGGAATACGAGGTGCCGGGCGGGCGGGTCGCAGGCCGGTGGTCGGATCATGACTGATATGTTTTTCACGTAAAAGCCAGTGATAAAACCGTTTAACACTGGATAAGCGGCGGTTCAGCGAGGTGATCTTGTCTTCTTGCAGTGTTCCAACCCAGCCATGAAGCTGCTCGGGATGGGCAGCGCAAAGGTCACTGGCCTGTGACTGCAGGTACGTCGCCAGTTTGCCCAGATCGGTTCGGTAGGCCTCCAGCGTGTTCGGTGACAGGCCGTCCTCCAGCCAGAGGGCATCGATAAAAAGATCTATCCAGTGGTGCGGGTTGCTCATGACAATTGACCTGACAGGGTAACGGCATTGTATGTCAGATCCCGCGCGCACCCTTATAATCAAAGGTATTCATCCAGAGGTTTGATATGTCCATCGCTGATATTCGTAAAGATTACACCCGAGCTGCCTTGTCCGAAGCGGATGTGGCTCATGATCCAATTGATCAGTTCAAGCGTTGGTTTGACGAAGCCTTGCAATCGCAGCTACCCGAGCCGAATGCCATGTCTGTGGCGACCGTGTCTTCTGACGGGCGTCCGTCCCTGCGTATTTTGTTGGTCAAGGGTGTGGATGACCGAGGGTTTACCTTTTTTACCAACTACGACAGCCGAAAGGGTCAGGAGCTGGCGGTTTGTCCTCAGGCGGCCTTGCTGTTTCACTGGGTGGAACTGGAGCGCCAGGTGCGGATTGAAGGGCGGGTGGAGAAGGTCAGCCCGGCTGAGTCGGACGCCTATTATCACAGCCGCCCATTGGGCAGCCGCCTGGGCGCGTGGGCGTCACCCCAGAGTCAGGTGATTGAGTCTCGTGAATTTTTGGAGCGACGCGTGCGACAGTACGAGCAGGAGCACGGGGACTCGCCACAACGCCCCGAAGGCTGGGGAGGCTACCGACTGGTACCGGATTACCTGGAGTTTTGGCAGGGGCGGCCTTCACGGTTGCACGATCGCATTTGTTATCGGCTGCAGCCTGATGGCTGTTGGAGCCGGGCTCGCCTGGCTCCGTAAGATAACCTGTCGAGGGTTGCCTGGCCCGCTTAAGTGCTTGATGTCAGCCCTGTTGTGTATAGGCCCCACCATAACCACTCTTTGAGCGCGGTGGTCGAGTTGTTTAAATGCTCGACCGTGGGGACCCAATTCAGCCAATGGGGCGCGCGCGACGGATAACGCTGGTCAGTGGGGGCTGCCGACACCACAAAGCCGGCTTGCTCAAACACAATCACAGCCCGTCGCATGTGAAAGGCTGAGGTCACCAACGCAATGCGCTGGATGTGTTCAGAGGCCAACAGGCTCGCTGTGTAGTGTGCGTTTTCTTCTGTGGTCGTGCTTCGAGTCTCCTGGATGATGTGTTGGGCGGGTACGCCCAGATCAACCGCAAATTCAGTCATGGCGACTGCCTCGGAGGTGTCGCCGGGTAGCCAGGCGATTTGTCCGCCAGACATCAACACGGGCACGTGTCTGTGCAGCGTCTGCGCATACGCTGCGTACAGTTTGCTGCCGTACCAGACTCGATCGGCTCCGTTGTCCAGATCGGGCCAAGGTCGATAGTTGTTCTGATTGATGCGACTGTCCACGCCACCCCCCAATACAACGATGGCTTGAATCTCCGGATGCTGCTGCACAAAGGCGCGCACCTGGACCGCCGGGTAGGGGTGTTCCAGCGCTTGACCCAGGGCGATGGAGACGATCGGTGTGGAAAATAACCACAGCTGAACAAGCGCCACGGCGATGAGCACGCCACCCGCTTTGCTGCGTTTGCATACAAACAGTAGCAACGCACCTGCGCCCAGTAAAAAAGCCATACCCAAGGGCATGGCTGCAAATGTCAGTAACTTTTTGAGGGCTAACATGGGGTTGTGTTACACCATCCCGGCGGCAGACAGTGCATCATCCAGCAATTCGATCCAATGGCGAACTGGCGTTGTGCTATCCGATTCGATGTGTGTAATGCAGCCGATATTGGCAGATACGATCGCTTGAGGCTCACCGGCCAACAGGTTGGCAACCTTGCGTTTTTTTAACTCATTGGACAGGTCTGGTTGCAGTACGGAGTAGGTGCCTGCCGAGCCGCAACACAAGTGACTGTCTGTGACCGGCGTTAACTCAAAGCCCAGTTTGATGAGCAAGCCTTCTATCACCCCTTTGATTTGTTGACCATGCTGAAGGGTGCACGGCGGGTGAAACGCAAGGCGTTTGTAGGAGCTGTGGCGTTCGATGGCGGTGCGCATCATTGCGAGCACGCTGTCGTCGGCGGCGCTGAGTGCTGCAATCAGCGTTTGGCCCAGGTCCTGGGTCAGTTCTGAAATACGTTCAGCCGGGGTTTTGTAAGCGGTGTCGTTGGCAAAGTGGTGAGCGTATTCTTTGACCGTAACGCCGCATCCGGAGGCGTTCATCACGATGGCCTGAACTTGTCCGGATTCAACCCAAGGCCACCAGGCGTCGATGTTTTGACGCATCTGCGCCAAGCCGCCCTCGTGGTCGTTCAGGTGAAACTTCACCGCGCCGCAGCAGCCTGATGAGGGTGCCACCACACTTTGAATGCCAAGGGTATCCAGCACCCGGACGGTGGCCGAATCAATCGACGGAAGCATGCCGGGTTGCACACACCCATTGAGCAACAATACTTTACGGGCATGCTCGCGGGTGGGCCATGGACGCGGCGGGCGCGTGTCGTTGATTTTGTTTTTGAGCGATCCGGGGACCATCGGTTTGAAGGCACGGCCCAGCTTCATGCCAGTTTCAAAGGCGGTGCGGTTGGTCATGAGGCTTTTGAGCAAGCTTCGCTGCATGCGCTGGCCCAGTGGCCGCTCGACCCGGTCTTCGACCACCTTGCGGCCAATGTCGATGAGTTGACCATACTTGACGCCCGAGGGACAGGTGCTTTCACAGTTGCGGCAGGTCAGGCAGCGGTCCAGATGCATCTGCGTTTTGCGGGTGACGGCCTGGCCTTCGAGCACTTGCTTGATTAGATAAATGCGACCACGCGGGCTGTCCAGCTCATCGCCCAAAATCTGGTATGTGGGGCACGTCGCGGTACAAAAACCGCAGTGCACACAGGAGCGCAAGATGGCTTGTGCCTGTTTTCCCTCGGGGGTGTCGCGAATAAAGTCGGCGAGATGGGTGTCCATGGCTCTGCTTATAGATTGGGGGCGAGTCGAAGCGGGTTGAAGATGCCCGCGGGGTCAAATTCAGCCTTCAGTCGTTGTTGAATCAAGGCCAGCGCCGGGGGCAGGGCTGTAAATGCTTGGCTTCGTTGGCTGACATCGTGTGTGAAGTACAGCGTGGCGTGGCCACCGGCTCGCTGTGCTTCAGCCCGGATCTGCGAACTGCTCAGGCCTGCCGCAGGTTTTAGCCAACGCTGACCGCCCGCCCATTCGATCAGGGTCTCGCCCTCCAGCGCCAGTGGGCTGTGGGTGGGTTTGACACTGAGGCGCCACAGATCACCGGGCGTCGAAAAATAAGCATGTTGTTGATCCCGCAATGCATTCCAGAATGCGAGGGCTTGGTCATGCTGCATGATCTGGCCGCCCAGCTTTTTGCTGGCCTCCGAGACCGCAGCGCGCGCGCCCGACAGACGCACGGTCAACACCCCGTTGTACCAGCAGGAGCCGCTAATCGGTAGCGGTGTGCTGAGCCAGTGGTTGATGCTATGAATCGCTTGGGCCTGATCGAACTCAAACTGCACGGTGGCTTGTTCAACCGGAATGGGTAATACCTTGATGGAGACATCGAGCAATATGCCCAGCGTGCCCATGGAGCCGGCCAACAGGCGCGATACGTCATAACCAGCGACGTTTTTCATGACGGTGCCACCAAAATGTAGCACCTGCGCGCGACCATCCAGCAAGGTGGCGCCCAGGACAAAATCCTTGACTCCGCCATGGGTGCCGCGACGTGGGCCGGCCAGGCCGCTGGCAATCACACCGCCGATGGTTGATTGAGCCGAGAGCCGGGGCGGATCAAAAGCCAGCAGTTGGCGTTGTTCGGCCAGCGCAGCCTCGATGGTGGTCAGGGGGGTGCCGGCTTTGGCGGTGATCACCAGCTCGGTGGGCTCGTATTCGAGAATACCGGACCAGGGGCTCATGTGAATCGGCTCGCCCTCGAGCGGCCCACCATAAAATTGTTTAGAGCCGCCTCCGATGATTTGCAGCGGCGTTTTTTGTCGGGTCGCCTGGTCTACGCGCCGTCCGAGATCTTCAATAAAGTCTGTCATGTAGCGTCATTATCGGTGTGTGGGCCCGTTAAAAACGGGGAATGTCCGCAAACGGGATTTGCCCCTTATGGATATGCATGCGGCCATATTCAGCACAGCGGGTCAGCGTCGGGATTGCCTTGCCCGGGTTCAGTAAACCCATGGGGTCGAAGGCGCGTTTGACCGAGAAAAATGCATCAAGCTCGGCCCGCGAAAACTGCACACACATCTGGTTAATTTTTTCGATCCCCACACCATGCTCGCCGGTGACGGTTCCGCCGACTTCCACACACAGTTCGAGAATTTCAGCGCCGAAGTCTTCAGCCCGTCTAACTTCATCGGGATCGTTGGCGTCAAACAGAATAAGCGGATGCAAATTGCCGTCGCCGGCGTGAAACACGTTGGCGCAGCGCATATTGTATTTTTGTTCCATACGCGATATTGCAATCAGTACGTCGCCCAAGCGTTTGCGGGGGATGGTGCCATCCATGCAGTAATAGTCCGGGGACACACGGCCGGCGGCCGGAAATGCGTTTTTGCGACCAGCCCAAAACCGCAGGCGTTCGGCTTCATTGTGTGACACCTTGATCTGGGTAGCGCCGCAGGTATTGAGCACGGCCGACATGGCCGCCACTTCTTCGGCGACTTCTTCCGGGGTGCCATCGGACTCGAGCAGTAAAATGGCTTCGGCATCCGTGTCATAACCGGCTTTAACAAACGGTTCGACCATCCGCGTGGCTTGTTTGTCCATCATCTCAAGGCCGGCGGGAATGATCCCGGCGGCAATGACGGCGGCAACCGCGTTACCCGCTTGCGTCACGTCATTAAACGAGGCCATGATCACCTGGGCCAGTTGCGGTTTGGGTACAAGCTTGACGGTCACTTCCGTGGCCACCGCCAGCATGCCTTCGGAGCCAATCAATACGTTCAAGAGTTCCAGCCCGGGAGCGTCCGGTGCCTCAGAGCCGAATTCAACGACCGTGCCGTCCATCAGCACCGCGCGCACTTTAATCACGTTGTGGATGGTCAGGCCGTATTTGAGGCAATGCACACCGCCCGAGTTCTCGGCCACATTACCGCCAATGGTGCAGGCAATTTGTGAGGATGGGTCAGGCGCGTAGTACAACTGGTAGGGGGCGGCTGCCTCTGAAATGGCGAGGTTACGAACGCCCGGTTGCACGACGGCAGTCCGGCTGTGCGCATCAATAGTGACGATGCGGTTGAATTTGGCCATGCCCAGCAGGACACCGGCCGGGTGAGGCTGCGCCCCGCCCGACAAGCCTGTCCCTGCACCTCGGGCCACCACCGGCACGCCCAGCGAGTTACAGGTTTGCAGTACCGCGATGACTTGCGCCTCGGTCTCTGGCAGAACAACCACCATCGGCATTTGCCGGTATAGCGACAATCCGTCACATTCGTAAGGCTTCATGCTCTCGGTGTCGGCCATGACGGCCCCAGGCGGCAAAATGGCACGCAATTGCCGAACAACTTCGGCCTGATGGGATGGGTTGAGTGAATAGTTTTCGACGGGTGCGTTCATAGAATATGTACTGCTCAAACAACGCGGATCAAGGCGCAATCATAGTCAATCCGGGTGATAGGGTACAACGGGGGGAAACCCGGCTATCACGTTTAAGGGCCAGCGCGGGCGTGTTGTGATGGCGTAGTCGCGACCATCGAGCAGGCCGGGTTGTTCGCGCAGCCGCATGGCACCAGCAAAGGCGATCATGGCGCCGTTGTCAGTGCACAGGGCCAGCTCCGGGAAGTAAACCTGTATTCCGTGTGCTTGCGCGCTGGCTCGCAATTGCGCTCGCAGACGCTGGTTGGCACCCACACCTCCTGCGACAACGAGGCGCTTGTGGCCCTGTGTTCGTGTGGCCTTGATGGCTTTTTTGGTGAGCACTTCAACAATCGCCGCTTCAAAGCTCGCAGCAAGGTCTGCCTGGTCGGTATCGCTCAGAACAAACCGTTCTTTGGCCTCGGTGGTGCCCGCCAGTTTCATGGCGGTGGTCAATACCGCCGTTTTTAAGCCAGAGAAGCTAAAGTTAAAGTCGCCCGAGTGCAGCATTGGCCGTGGCAGGCTGAACCGGTCGGCCCGGCCGGTCTGGGCCAGTTTGGACAGCGCAGGTCCACCCGGATAGGGCAGGCCCATCATCTTGGCGGTTTTGTCGAACGCTTCGCCGGCGGCGTCGTCCAGCGTTTCGCCCATCAGGCTGTATTGCCCCAGGGCCTGAACCCCCATCAGTTGTGAGTGCCCGCCAGAGACCAGCAAGGCCGTAAAAGGAAATTCAGGCGGGTGGTCCGAGAGCAGGGGCGACAGGAGATGCCCTTCCAAATGGTGTATCGGGATGACGGGTTTGCCCAGGGCCATCGCCAGGCTGTAGCCAAAGGTAGCGCCAGCCATCAGGGCGCCGGGTAGCCCTGGGCCTGTAGTTACCGCCAGCGCGTCGATAGTGGGCAAGGCCACGTTGGCCTGAGTCAACACCGATTGCAGCAGGGGCTCTAGCCTGCGGATGTGATCGCGGGAGGCCAGTTCAGGCACCACGCCGCCGTAGGCCCGGTGCATGTCGATCTGGGAGTGCAGGGCGTGGGCAATCAGCCTGCCGTCTGTGTTGACCAAAGCAAGCCCTGTTTCGTCGCAAGAGCTTTCAATGCCTAAAACAAGCTGTACGGGATGTGATGTCATGCCCGTATTGTCGCATGCGGCATGCAGCAGCGACACTAGAGGCAACGGTCTACGGATGGATATCGGCATACGTTTTGCTTGCCAACACGGTAAACTACAACACAGTTCATCCTGACGCCACCATGCAAAAGCCACTCAAAATACTTGTTGTGAATGATGTCTCCGATCGGGCCAGCGCCATTCGGCAGGCCTTGGGCGAACAGGGCTTTGACGAGGTCAGTATTGCCAGCCCGGACATTCATTTGCCCGATACTATTGAGTTATTTCGCCCGGATGTGATTTTGATTGATGCCGAATCGGACGCACGGGACATCCTCGAACACGTGGTGGTCGCCAATCAGCACAAACCACGGCCCTTGGTGTTGTGTACCTTGCAGTCGGACCAGGAGACTGTCAAAGCCGCCATCAGTGCGGGTGTATCAGCCTATGTAGCCGCTGATTTAAGCACCGAGCATATTGCCCCGGTGCTGGAAGTGGCGGTGGCACGCTTTGAGGCTGAGCAAGCCCTCAAGGATGAACTCTCACGCACCAAAACCCAACTGGCCGAGCGACGTCTGGTAGATAAAGCCAAGGGCGTGCTGATGGACACCTATCATCTCTCCGAGGAGGAGGCGTACTCGCGCCTTCGTCACATCGCGATGGACCAGGGCTTGCGCCTTGGGCAAGTTGCACGCCGCATTATTGACAGCACCGCTGT
>DAITMV010000093.1:0-10795 GCA_036834985.1 Burkholderiaceae bacterium
ACCTGTGCCCCACCGCGTCGCGCGCACGGGTCACCCACGAGTCACCGATGAGCGCACATCGCGATCGCTCACCATACATCCCCGCTCACACAGGCTAACCGCACAGTCAGGCCGAGGTCCCGGATGAGGGCACACCGGTTGATTGGTCGCCTGGGGCGACCCGATGGGCGCGCGCAGCTTTAAGCCCATCTATCAACCGGCAGCTCAAATACGGAAGCAGACCGAGCGCCGTGCGGGTGGCCTACGTAAGCGGGGATGTAATCCAAACAATACCAAGCTTCGTGCGAGTGGCCTGTGTAGGGCGGGTATGTAATAACACAGAGCCTCGACAGTTGGGCCTGCCTCTACTTGATGCGTTGCTTTTCCAGCTTCCTGGCTAACGTCCGCCGATGCATTCCCAAACGTCTGGCCGTCTCCGAAATATTAAAATCAGTTTCCGCCAATACCTGATGGATCCGCTCCCACTCCAGCGTCTTGATCGATGTAGACCGGTTGGTTAGTTCTACCGCATCGGTGCCTGCAATATGTCCGAAGGCCGCTTCAATGTCATCGGTATTCGACGGTTTGGCCAGGTACTGGCAGGCGCCCAGCTTGATCGCTTCAACCGCGGTATTGATGCTCGCAAACCCGGTGAGCACCACAATCAGCATGTCCGGGTTGTGTTCATGCAGGGCTTGTACGCAGGTCAGGCCGGAGGTATTACCGTTTAACTTGAGGTCGACCACGGCGTGGGTGGGTAGATGGCTTTGCAGCAACAGCCGCATGTCCTCCGGGCTGTGGGCTACCAACACCCGGTATTGCCTTCGCTCAAACGACCGACTCAGCGTGCGGGCAAAGGCCGCGTCGTCCTCGATGATCAATAACAAACGGTCATCCGACATGTTGGGCACCCTGGACTACCTGGGTTTCTCGCGCTTCTTGGGCATCCATCTCGATCGCGGCCAGGGGCAGCTTCAATGTGACGGTGGCCCCCCCCTCTTTGCGATTGCGGGCGGTGACCGTGCCACCCAGCGTGCGTGCCACGTTCACCACCAAAAACAAACCCAGGCCTCGGCCCGGTTTGCCTTTGCTGGACTGGTACGGTTTGCCAAAGTGGGTCAGCATGGCCGGGTCAAAGCCGGGCCCTTGGTCGGTGACGATCAAGAGCAGGGTGTCCCCGTCGGGTCGTTGTGCTTCAAACCGCACCCAGTGCGGTGAGGCTTCCAGCGCGTTGTCCAGCACGTTGCAAATCATTTGCTTGAGGGTAGAGTCCGACACGACGGGAATGTCGGGCGTAATCTGGTTGCTGTATTCAAATTGCTCGATGGGGCGGCTGGCCCGCCACTCGGTCAGCAGTTGCTCCAAAAATTGTCCAAGCGTGGTTTGCGAGGACGATTCGCCTCGCGTCTCACCCGCTGAGAGCAAAATCCCGCTGACAATGCTTTTGCAGCGTTGCAACTGGATTTCCATCTCCGTCATGTCATCCAGAATGTCCGGTGCATTTTTGAAAACGGGCATGCGTTTCCAGTCACCAACAATCACCGAGAGTGTGGCCAGGGGGGTACCCAATTCGTGGGCAGCACCAGAGGCCAGAAGGCCCATACGGACGATATGTTCTTCTTCGACGGCGCGTTGCTTGAGGTCAGCCAGCAAGGCATCGCCTGCCCGCAAGTTACGGCTGATGCGGGTGATAAACACCACCAACAACGCGGCATTGAGCATAAAACAAAGCAGCATGCCCAGCATGTAAAGCGTGGGAAAGCTGCTGCCTTGTTCGATCGGCAGATCCAGCGGCTTGGACAGTAGTGACAAGCCTGCCAGGCACAGGCTGGTGATCAACATAATGATCCAGGTAGAGCGAGTACGAAGTAGCACCGCACTCAAAATCACTTGCAGCAAGTACAGCGACGCAAACGGGTTAGTGATGCCGCCGCTGAAATACAGCTGGGCTGTCAAGCTGCCAACATCAACCAGCAAGGCAAAAAAGAGCTCCCGGTTGCTGACCTCCTGTTGCTCATGCCAGCGCAGATGGCTGCCAATGTTAAAGGCGATCAGACACGCCAGCACGGCCAGCATCTGCGGTAAGGGCAATTGGATACCAAAGGCTGTGGTTGCAACCGAGATGGTCGTAATCTGCCCCACCACCGCCAGCCATCTGAGCTGGATGAGGTGCAGCATGTTTTTATGGCCAGCGGGGTTGGTGTGCAGGTCTGAAGCGGTCGGGTTGCTCAAGCTGTCGCTGACGCTCTCCCGGTTGGTTACGATGTCTGTGATGCCCGCCATGTGTTGTACCAACTGCCTAGTTGTGGGTGATCCTGAAGTATTTGAGTCAGTGCAGGGTGTGTTTGTGTTCATCCCTGATGAGCCAAGTGGTCATGCCTGCCACCATGAGCGCCAGGGCGTACCAGGTAAGGGCGTACACCAAATGGCTATTGTGGAAGGATACCACCGTGAGGCCGCCGACAGGGTACGAGCCAGGTCGGTTGTCCGATCCGTCCCTATCAACAAAAAAAGGTGCCACCCTGTTTGCTGGAATAAGCCGCTGTGCCGTGGCGATGGCTTGTACATCACGTGAGTACCATCGCTGCCCAGCAGGGTCATTGCGTCGCAAAAATCCGCCACCTGGTTCGCTGATGCGCAACAAGCCGGTGATGGTTTGTACGGCAACATCCGCGGATTGAGCGGATGTTGCCGTGGGCATCGTGTAGGCCGGTTCAACAAATCCGCGATTGACCAACACCACGGTCCCATCGGCAAGGCGCAACGGTGTGATCAACCAGTAGCCGTTACCCAATTCGGTCAGCGCCTGTACACGAACCGACTGGGCCAGCATCCAGGTGCCGCTCAGGCGAACATGGCGATATTCATCGGTGGCGGCGGTCACGGTAGGCCACTCTGAGGGGGCAGGAATAGGGGAGGGGGGCGCGTGGACGCGCTGGTTCACACGGTCGATCAGGTCTAGCTTCCATTGCAGCCGTATGAGCTGCCATGTGCCTAAACCCGTAAACGCAAAAAACGCCAGCACCAACCCCGTCAACAGCATCAAGCGGCGGGCGGGGTTGGGCGTTGAAGTCATGGCATGTTGTGCATCATCTGATGCGCGTCAGGCATCATGCCGGGCATCATGTTGGTGTCCAGGTGGTACATCACCCAGATCGACCCGCTGAGCATGATCACCACCAGCACCAGGGTAAATATCATCGCCAACATGGACCATCCACCTTCGACCTTGGTGTTCATGTGCAGGAAGTAAATCATGTGCACCACCACCTGCACGGCGGCCATACCCAAAATCACAAACGCCGTGGTGCTCGACTTGGAAAAGGCGTTGGTCATCACCAGCCAAAAAGGGATGGCCGTCAGCAACACGGACAGCATGAAACCCACCGCGTAACTCTTGAGGCTGCCATGTGCGGCGTGGTCGTCATGGTGGCCATGACCGTGTTCGTGTGAGTGATCGTCGTGGTGTGCGCTCATGGCAAAACTCCCATCAGGTAGACAAAGGTGAATACGCCAATCCAGATCACATCCAGGAAGTGCCAGAACATCGACAGACACATCAGGCGGCGGTTGTTTTCATGGGTGAGCCCAAACTTGCCCAACTGGAACATCAGGGTGATCAACCACACCATGCCAAAGGTCACGTGCAGGCCGTGTGTACCGACCAGCGCAAAAAACGAGGTCAGAAACGCGCTGCGCTGCGGGCCGGCACCTTCGTGAATCAGGTGCATGAACTCTTTCATCTCCAGCGTCAAAAAGCCGGCGCCCAGCAGCCCGGTGATGGCCAGCCAAAAGAGCGTCCACTTGAGGTACCTAGCTTGTGAGGAGAGCATCGCAAAGCCGTACGTGATGGATGAGAACAGCAGAAAAGCGGTGTTCAAGGCCACCAAGGGTAAATCAAACAGTTCCGCGCCGGTGGGTCCGCCTGCGTAATTGCGACCCAGCACAGCATAGGCTGCAAACAGGCAGGCAAAAATCAGGCAGTCGCTCATCAGGTAAATCCAGAAACCCAGCAAGGTGCCGTTCTCCGGATGGTGTTCGCGCACGTAAAAGCGTGCGCTCAAGGCGTTGGCAGTGTGTTCAGACATGGCATTCCAGAAGTCGTGTGCGTTCGTTTTCGGTGCGGATCACTTCGTCTGCGGTGATGTAGAAATCGCGCTTGTAGTTGAACGTATGGGTAATGATGGCGGCCATCATGGCCACAAAACCGAGCCCTGCCACCAACCACATCTGCCAGATCAGCGCAAAGCCCATCACTGCGCTCAAGGCGGAGATGACAAAACCGGCGGCGGTGTTCTTGGGCATGTGAATAGGTACAAAACCATCTACGGGACGGGTGTACCCCTGTTTTTTCATGTCAGCCCAAGCGTCGTTGTCATACACCCGTGGGGTGAATGCAAAGTTGTAGTCGGGTGGTGGGGAGGATGTCGCCCACTCCAGGGTACGGCCGTTCCAAGGATCGCCCGTCACATCGCGCAGTTGGTGACGGCGTTTGAAGCTCACGAAGAACTGGATCAACATTGCGCCGATACCGACTGCAATCAACACCGCCCCCAAGGCTGCGATCTGAAACCAGATCTGCAAGGAGGGGTCTTCGAAGTGGCTCATGCGGCGAGTCACGCCCATCAGGCCCAGTACATACAGGGGCATGAAAGCAAGGTAAAAGCCGATGACCCAGTTCCAGAAGGAGATTTTCCCCCAGAAGGTGTCCAGCTTGTAACCAAAGGCTTTGGGGAACCAGTAGTTGATGCCGGCAAACAGGCCAAACAGCACGCCGCCGATGATCACGTTGTGAAAGTGCGCGATCAAAAACAGGCTGTTGTGCAGCACGAAGTCCGCAGGTGGCACGGCCAGCAAGACACCGGTCATGCCGCCAATCACGAAGGTGACCATAAAGGCGATGGTCCACATCATGGGCAGTTCAAAACGGATGCGGCCGCGGTACATGGTGAACAGCCAGTTGAAAATCTTCGCGCCGGTGGGGATCGAGATGATCATCGTCGTGATACCAAAGAACGAGTTCACACTCGCGCCCGAACCCATCGTAAAAAAGTGGTGCAACCAGACCAGATAAGACAGGATGGTGATCACCACCGTGGCGTAGACCATCGAGCTGTAACCAAACAGACGCTTGGCCGAGAAGGTCGACACCACTTCAGAGAAGATGCCAAACACCGGTAGTACCAAGATGTAAACCTCGGGGTGGCCCCAGATCCAGATCAGGTTCACATACATCATGGCGTTGCCGCCCAGATCGTTCGTAAAGAAGGCGGTGCCTACCGTGCGGTCCAGGGACAACATCGCCAACACGGCCGTCAGCACGGGGAAAGCGGCTACGATCAGTACGTTGGTGCACAGGGCGGTCCATGTGAATACCGGCATTTTCATCAGGGTCATGCCAGGCGCGCGCATTTTGACGATGGTTGCAATCAGGTTGACCCCTGACAGCAGCGTTCCCACGCCGGCAATTTGCAGCGACCAGATGTAGTAATCCACCCCCACATCCGGGCTGGACAAAATACCCGACAGTGGTGGGTAGGCCAACCAACCCGTGCGGGCAAATTCACCCACAAACAGCGAGGCCATAACAAGCATGGCGCCAAAGGTGGTCATCCAGAAGCTGAAGTTATTTAGGAACGGAAAGGCCACGTCACGGGCACCAATTTGCAGCGGCACCACGTAGTTCATCAGCCCGGTGACCAGTGGCATCGCCACAAAGAAAATCATGATCACGCCGTGGGCGGTGAAAATCTGGTCGTAGTGATGCGGTGGCAAAAAGCCCGCCTGGTCGCCAAATGAAATGGCTTGCTGGGCACGCATCATGAGGGCGTCGGCAAAGCCGCGCAGCAGCATCACCAGACCCAGCACCATGTACATGATGCCAATGCGCTTGTGGTCGATGCTGGTAATCCAGTCGCGCCACAAGGGGCCCCACAGACGAAAATACGTTAATGCACCCAGTACGGCCAAGCCGCCAAGCGCTACCACCATAAAGGTGCCCAGCAAAATCGGCTCGTGGAATGGAATGGCATCCCAGGTGAGCCGGCCGAAGATGAGCTTCGTCAGATCAGTTTGGTGTTGCATCATAGCTCTTTACAAAAAGTGGGCTGCGAGCCATTGCGTCGCTTTGGGCGACGGTGCAGATGGCTTGGTCTTTGGTAAACGGGGTGTTGGCTGTCGCTTCCATGCGGCGGTGGTTTAGCGCCATCATGTCGCGGATGCACACTGAGCCTTGTTCGACGCAGCGGTTGACGATGGCATCAAACAGCTCGGGAGTCACTGAACCATACAGGCGCACGGGCTCGCGTTCGCTGGGTTTGTCCAGCTCGGTGTAGGTTTGGCGGGTTAGTTGCTGGGTAGAGGCTTTGGTCTTTTTAACCCAGCTCTCAAAGTCCGCATCGCTCACACCCCGGTACTTGAACCGCATGTGCGAGAACCCGGCGCCGCTGTAGTTGGCAGAAAAGCCGTCGTACTCGCCGGCCTTGTTGATCACCGCGTTCAACGTGGTCTGCATGCCGGGCATGGCGTAAATTTGACCCGCCAGTGCCGGGATGTAGAACGAGTTCATCACGGTAGAGGCCGTGATCTTAAAGCGTACGGGCACATCCACCGGCGTGACCAGCTCATTGACCGTCGCAATGCCTTGCTCGGGGTAAATGAACAGCCATTTCCAGTCCATGGCCACGACTTCCACCGTTAATGGCTTGGTCGAAGCGGCAATCGGGCGATTGGCGTCAATCCGTTGCAGGGGGCGATAGGGATCGAGCAGGTGAGTGCTGATCCAGGTCAATAAACCCAGTGCAATGATGATTAATAATGGAGCTCCCCAGATCACCAGTTCAAGCTGGGTGGAGTGGTCCCAATCAGGCTCGTAGGTTGCCGAGGTGTTGTTTTGGCGATACCGCCAGGCAAACAGAAAGGTCAGTGCAATCACCGGGACGATGATTAGAAGCATCAGCACTGTCGATACAACGATCAGATGAGCCTGCTGCGCGGCAATATCGCCAGACGGGTTCATGACCACTGTGTCGCACCCTGCCAGCAACAACATGGGCAAAACGAGCGGAAGGCTGCGTTTGAGGTGTGAAAGCATGCGGCGAATGTAATAACCAAGATGAAGATTATGGTATTTTATGAATACAGGCCAACCTTGGGCATTGGACATTTTGTCCCACCCTGCAGCCGACGATAATAAAAAACTATGAATCTATAGGAGCAAAGATGATGTCCAGCGCGCACACCTACAGCGCCCCGCTGTCTGCAGGTCACCCCAACCCAAACGCTCATGCCGATCATGGCCACAGTAATATTGACCCGGGCGAGATCGCCATCGGGGTGGTGATTGGCCGAGCGTCTGAATATTTTGATTTCTTTGTGTACGCCATTGCTTCCGTGCTGGTGTTCCCCTCGGTGTTTTTCCCCTTTGAACAGCGCCTTGAAGGCATGTTGTACGCCTTTTTGATTTTCTCGTTTGCCTTTATTGCCCGCCCGTTTGGTACTGTGGCCTTTATGGCACTGCAGCGGCGCTTTGGACGTGAGTTCAAGTTGACGGCTGCATTGTTCATGTTGGGTATTTCAACCGCAGGCATCGCTTTTTTGCCCACCTACGGTCACTTGGGCTATGTGGCCATCATGCTGCTGGCGATTTTGCGCATAGGCCAGGGTATCGCTTTGGGCGGTTCGTGGGATGGGTTGCCTTCCTTGTTGGCCTTAAACGCGCCTGAACATCGCCGTGGCTGGTATGCGATGCTCGGTCAGTTGGGCGCGCCCGTGGGTTTTATGCTGGCCGCAGGCTTGTTTTCCTACCTCTTGTACAGCCTCTCCGCGGAGGATTTTCTGGACTGGGGCTGGCGCTATCCCTTCTATGTGGCCTTTGCGATCAACGTGGTCGCCTTGTTTGCCCGTTTGCGTCTGGTGTCTACCAACGAGTACTCCCGCCTGCTGGAAGAGCGCGAGTTACAACCCACTGATGTGGTAGAGATGGTCCAGTCGCAGGGTCGCAACGTGATCATTGGTGGGTTGGCCGCCTTGGGCAGTTATGCGCTGTTTCACATCGTGACAGTGTTCCCGCTGTCATGGATCAGCCTGTATTCGCAACGCTCTGTTAGCGAGTTTTTGGCGATTCAAATGGCAGGTGGTGTGCTGGCGGGGCTCGGTATTGTGGTCTCAGGGCTGGTGGCTGACCGTCTGGGGCGTCGCACGACCTTGGGTTCGCTGGCAGTGATGATCGCCGTGTTCAGTGGCTTTGTGCCTACCTTGATGGGTGGCGGTGACCTGGGTCAAACCGTGTTTATCCTGATTGGTTTTACTCTCTTGGGCCTGTCATATGGGCAAGCGGCTGGTGCGTTGACCGCTAACTTTCAAGCCAAATACCGGTACACCGGGGCGGCGCTTACGTCTGACGTGGCCTGGCTGGTGGGTGCTGGTTTTGCACCGTTGGTGGCGTTGGGCTTGTCTGCCCATTTTGGCCTGGCGTACGTGAGTTTGTATCTGCTCTCGGGTGCGGCTGGTTCGCTGGCGGCCTTAAGCCTGAACCGCGCGCTGGAAATCAAGGACTAAACCAGTCTCAGTGGGTATAAAAAAAGCCCGGGAGCGTTAGCCCCCGGGCTTTTTTGTGTGCAGCAGCAGGGCGCAAACCCTGCAGGCGCATCACGGATATTACATATCCATGCCGCCCATACCACCCATACCGCCCATGCCACCCATACCGCCGGGCATGCCACCGGCTGGCTTGTCTTCGGCCAGTTCAGCAACCATGCAGTCGGTTGTCAGCATCAGTGATGCAACAGACGCTGCGTTCTGCAGGGCTGTACGTGTCACTTTGGTTGGGTCCAGAACACCCATATCTACCATGTCGCCGTAGATGGAGTTAGCAGCGTTGTAACCGAAGTTGCCAGCGCCTTCCATCACACGGTTAACCACCACAGATGCTTCGTCGCCAGCGTTGCTGACGATCATGCGCAGTGGCTCTTCCATGGCGCGCAGTACGATCTTGATACCGGCGTCTTGGTCAGGATTGTCACCCTTGAGGTTGGCAATCGCAGCACGGGCGCGCAGCAGGGCAACACCGCCGCCGGGCACAATGCCTTCTTCCACGGCAGCGCGGGTGGCGTGCAATGCATCTTCCACGCGTGCTTTTTTCTCTTTCATTTCAACTTCAGTGGCAGCACCCACCTTGATCACGGCAACACCGCCTGCCAGCTTGGCAACGCGCTCTTGCAGTTTTTCACGGTCGTAGTCGGAGGTTGCTTCTTCGATTTGCGCGCGGATTTGCTTGACGCGGGCTTCGATGTTGTGTGCGTCACCTGCGCCATCAATGATGGTGGTGTTTTCTTTGCCGATTTCGATACGCTTGGCTTGACCCAGTTCAGCCAGTGTGGCTTTTTCCAGGGACAGACCCACTTCTTCAGCGATCACGGTGCCGCCGGTCAGGATGGCGATGTCTTCGAGCATGGCTTTACGACGGTCACCAAAGCCTGGGGCCTTGACGGAACAGGTCTTCAGAATGCCGCGGATGTTGTTCACCACCAGAGTCGCCAGGGCTTCGCCTTCGACGTCTTCAGCGATGATCAGCAATGGACGGCCAGACTTGGCAACTTGCTCCAGTACGGGCAGCAGGTCACGGATGTTGGATACTTTTTTGTCGAACAGCAGAACAAATGGGTTGTCCAGAATGGCAACCTGTTTGTCCGGGTTGTTGATGAAGTAGGGTGACAGGTAACCACGGTCAAACTGCATACCTTCCACAACGTCCAGCTCGTTGGCCAGTGATTTGCCGTCTTCCACGGTGATCACACCTTCTTTGCCGACTTTTTCCATCGCGTTGGCGATAATGTCACCAATGGAGCTGTCGCTGTTGGCGGAGATGGAACCCACCTGAGCGATTTCTTTGGTGGTGGTGCAAGGCTTGGACAGCTTTTTGAGCTCTTCAATGGCGGAGATCACGGCTTTGTCGATACCGCGCTTCAGATCCATTGGGTTCATGCCGGCGGCTACGAACTTCATGCCTTCGATCACGATGGCCTGGGCCAGCACGGTTGCGGTGGTTGTACCGTCACCGGCGTTGTCAGAGGTTTTGGAAGCAACTTCCTTGACCATCTGTGCGCCCATGTTTTCGAACTTGTCTTTCAGTTCGATCTCTTTGGCAACGGATACACCGTCTTTGGTCACGGTCGGGGCGCCGAAAGAGCGCTCGAGCACCACGTTACGGCCTTTGGGGCCCAGAGTTACTTTAACGGCGTTGGCCAGGACGTTAACGCCACGAACCATGCGGCTACGTGCGTCGTCACCAAAAAATACTTGTTTTGCAACCATTTGAATTCTCTCTATCTAGCTAATTTGGATCGGTGTTGAATCTGCAATGCGAACAATCACAGCGGGTGAGGGCTTAAGCCTCAACAACGCCCATGATGTCTTCTTCGCGCATCACGAGAACCTCGTCGCCGTCGATCTTGACGGTTTGGCCTGCGTATTTGCCGAACAGAACGCGTTGACCCACTTTGACATCCATAGGAATCAGTTTGCCGCTGTCATCGCGCTTGCCAGGACCTACAGCCAGGATTTCGCCTTGATCAGGTTTTTCAGCCGCGCTTTCGGGAATCACGATGCCGGATGCGGTTTTGCGCTCGTTATCCAGGCGCTTGACGATCACACGGTCGTGCAACGGACGAATGTTCATGGACGATACTCCTACTTAAACAGTGTTATTAATGTACGAAAATTGCGGGAGCGGGCAGTTGTTAGCACTCACTCCTGTCGAGTGCTAATAATAGGGGCGGAGCACTATTTTTTCAAGGGGGAGGGGTGGAATATAGTT
>DAITMV010000094.1:0-10619 GCA_036834985.1 Burkholderiaceae bacterium
CCGGTTTGGTGCGCGTAAATTGCGATTCAGTTTTGATCAGGCCTGGCTCGATTTGCCGCTGGTCACACACGATGAGTTCATGCTCGCACAATCGACGCACCTGTTATCTGACCTGAATAAAAAAATTGCGCACAGCTGCGATCTGGTTGATTCAGTCCAACGGTACATACAGTCTCATTTAAGCGAAGGCTTGACCATCGAAACCGTGGCCAGCCGCTTACACATGAGCGAGCGTACCTTGCGCAGACGCCTGCAATCGAAAGGCTTAAAATTCAAGGATATTCTTGATCAAGAGCGTCGTCGATCAGCCTCCAATCTGCTGGCCAACGGCGGCACGCTGATCAATGAAATCGCCCAACAAAGTGGTTACTCCAACCCATCGAGTTTCAGACGGGCCTTTAAAAAATGGACGGGCAAAGCACCCAGTCATCTGAAAGCGCAAGTCAGCTCCGCCATGGAATAATCACGGCGCTCTGCCCCTGAGATACAAACGAATACGGGCAGAGCGCATTTGAGGTCAACGTCTTCAAATTAGCGCATTGTGCGCCCAAGTTTTCTCCCAAACGCGCGTTTGCCCAGTAGTATTAACTGAGTGCAAACAAGCCTTAAGAACATTAGACGGAGGACAAACATGGGCGCTTTAGAACCAATCAAGATGAAGTACCGCGTAAAGGATCTGGTATGGCCGCGCGGCTGGTATTGTGTCGCAGAATCTGCAGACATCGGTAGTGACAAACTGCTGCCCGTCAGCTATCTGAACCAGCAGTTGATTGTCTATCGCAACAAGGCTGGTGCCGCACAGGTTATCGATGCGTACTGTCCACACCTCGGAGCCCATCTGGCCTCTGCCGATGGCTGTCTGACCGATGGCAATATCGTTTGTCCATTCCATAAATGGGCCTGGGACAGCGAAACCGGCAGTTGTAATCACATTCCTTACTCCAACACATTGCCTCCAAGCGGCGTCAAGCTGACTCAGCATCCCACGCGTGAAGTGAACGGCATGGTATTTATGTGGTACAGCCCCAAAGGCGATGCACCTGATTTTGAGCCCTACGAAAACGACATGCTCAAAAATGAAACCGACTGGTTGCTCTATCACGACCAGACCTGGACCTCCGCCGCTCCCTACCGCGATATGGTCGAGCAGATTTTTGACACGGCCCACATTGTGCAATTACACCGTGGTCAGGAAATGCCCGACATGACCAAGCTGGAACGCAAACAGCATGGCCTGTTTATTGATTATGAAGTGAACCCGGAGATGACCGAATACGGCATCAAGGAAATGAAGGTTAACGTCACCGGATTGCAATCAATCAGCCAGATGTTTATTGCTGAAACCTGGTCAACCATCATGATGCATACCTTTACGCCGGTCGATGACGAAACGTTTGAACACCGTGGCCGCTTGTATCTGAAAGATCTGGGATCCCCGGAGATGAACGAGATGATTGGCCGTCCTTGGATTGAACGGTTTGTCAGCGAAGTGGATCAGGACTACACCGTGCTCGATTACAAAAAGCACATCACAGCGCCGGTGCTGTGTCGTGGTGACGGTCCCATCATGCGTTTCCGTGAGTACGCCAACAGCTACTTCTGATTGCCCACAAAAAAGCCCTCTCTGGAGGGCTTTTTTTATGGATTACCGTGATTTATGGTTTGCGATAACTCAGTATCAGCTCGCCCACGGTAAAACCAAATTTTTTCATCTGAACGCGATTAAACACCACCTTGTCATCCACCCGATGTGACCAATCGCTAAAGTCGAACTGGTAAGTGTTGCCCTCGTACGGTACCGCCAGTGTGTAATTCAAATGTACTGCATTACCCGCGATACGCCCCACAGCTTGACCCATGACATCCGAGGCTGTGCCGGTGATTCGGTCACCGTCCAGCACCATGGTCCACACATGGGTTTGACGAACCCCATCAGAGTATACAAATTGCTCGGTTAACGTGCCGACATTACCTTTCCACTCACAATCGAATGTCATGGTAAAGCGCTTTTTAACCTCACCTGAGCGGTCGATAAACATACCCCAGCCCTCAACCCGACCATCAAAATACTGTTTGAAGTCAAACGCTGGTTGCTCTTGTGAGTAAACCGCAATCTCGGGCTCACCGCATCCGGTCAGCGCGGTGCTGATCAGCAGGGCAGCCCACAAGGCGTTGAGCCTGAAGGGTTTGAACCGGTTTTTTTTCATGATAGGGATAGTCCAGTTGCGCGCTCACCGATCATCCAGAGCTGGTGCGCTGCTTCAAGTGATTGGGCGGCCTTCCCCAGACGCATGGGTGCGGGTTTGCCAAAGGCCTGGAACGGTCCGCGTGGTCCTAAAAATGTACCGGGCGGGATGGAGGCATCCAGAATGGGGGCCATCAAGGGCCTGGCACCATTTTCCGGTGACTGCCCAAAGTGAGCCAGACCATGTGCCAATACAAAGCTGCTCATACGCTGCCACAGCGAGTCGGAGGCATGGTGTGGTCGATGTGCGCCCAGCGACGTTCTGCAAACGCCGGGATGCGCGGCATAACTGCGCACCTTGCTCCCCCTGCGGGACAAACGACGCTGCAACTCGGTGGCAAATAAAAGATTGGACAATTTAGCTTGTGCATACGCCTGAATCGGCGTGTACTCGTGGCTCAGTGACAAATCATCAAAATAAATCTGCGCATGTTTTTGAACCAAGCTGCTCACGGTGACCACCGCCGGTGCGTCAGCCTTCTCGAGCAGCTCCAATAGATTCAAGGTCAATCGATAATGACCGGTAAATGCAATTTCAAAACACAATTCACGCCCACTGGCGGCCAGTTTGCGTTGTGAGGGTGGATAGATCCCTGCGTTGTTCACCAACCCGTCCAGGTGGGAAATTCGGCTTTTGATGGTAACGCAGAGATGCTCCACACTGCGTGGGTCGGATAAATCCACTTGTACAAACTGAAGTATTGCGTTCGGATATAAAGACTTTAAGCGATCCAACACAGCGATTCCGTTGGATTGATTCACATCGGCGATGATCACATTTGCACCGTGTCGGCACAGTTGATGCACACAACCTAAGCCCAGTCCACTGGCCCCACCAGTGACCAGATAGGTTTTATTGTGTAAGGTCATGGGGGTCACGCGAGTGCTCCTGCAGGTAAACGGTTTAAGGCGATTTGATCGGATGCTCTTAATACACAAGAGGTACCGCCCGCCGAGTACATGCTGACAACGCAGTGGTTACAGGACGAGCATGTCTCCGGTGTGACGGCTTGAGACTGCAACCGTGCCGCAAATTGATGGACAACCGCCGGATCATGGATAAACGCCCTTGCCATGGCGATTGCATCAAAGCCCTGTTCGTGGGCGTGCTGTGCCGCCTCCAGGGTTTTAACGCCCCCCAGATAAGCCAGCGGCAAATGCACGGCGTGCCGAATCTGTTGGGAGTACTGCATAAAGTACAGCGGCTCAAATTCAAGCGAAGGTTGGCGCAACATGGACAAGCGCGTCGCGAATTTCATCAACGGCTTGTTGATGGAGCTCAGGGCCTCGGGGGGTAAGGTACTACCAAAAATATGCCAGGGGCACTCAACATTCATGCCACCGCTAAGTACCAATAAATGCGCTCCGGCCGCCTCCAGCGTCTTGGCCACATCGATGGCATCGTTTACCGTACCACCGCCTTTAAAACCTTCTGTAACGCCTATTTTGCAGACCACAGCCATCTGGTGACCCACGGCATCTAATACCCGCGACAACACCTCCGCCGGAAACCTTGCACGCGCTGCGGCGTGCCCACCATACGCGTCGGTGCGGCGATTATAGGCAGGAGAAATAAACTGGCTAAGCAGGTAACCGTGCCCCATGTGCAGTTCTACCGCGTCAAAGCCCGCCTCCTTGGCCACCAGCGCACCACGGACAAACTCTGCCGCCACCCGACTCATCTCATCGTGTGTCATCGCCCGCTTAAAAAAGCGCCCTGACAACACACCCGCTGCATTAAAACCACCCGAGGCGCTGCGTGGATAGCGTGTGGACAAGTTATTCAAAAACGTAAAGGCGCCACCATGGGTAAGCTGTGCGCTTGCAGCTGCGCCTGCGCGATGTACCGCATCGGTCAACACCCTCAAATGCGGACGCGTTGCCGCGTTCATCACAATCTGATTTTCAAAGGTGCGTCCATCCTGGCTCACTGCGCAATAGGCAACAGTGGTCATCCCTGCACCACCCTGTGCAATGTCCGCATGATGTTTGACCAGCATCTGACTAGGCACACCATCGATGGTCATGCCCTCATTGGTAGCAGATTTGATAAAACGATTTCTGAGCTGAAGCGGGCCGATGGTCAGCGGTGCAAAAACCCCTGCGGTCGACTGGCTGTTTGTGCTGCGTGTGCTATGCATACCCTACCGCGATAAATGATGATCCATCGGTAAGATTGTGCTGAATTTATGGCAGGAGCAGCCCTCATCAGGACGGACACCGACGTGTCCCGCCCGGTCACTGTGCCTGGGTGATGGTACCGCTGAGCGCCTGTCCTGACTGAACTACTGCAATCAAACGGTCAATATTGGGATGTTTACCAGGATGGGCCTGCGCATCGGCGGTGTGCTCAGCGTAGAGCGCAAGCCCTTCCTGCGCAGCGGCTACATTGATTGAACCGTGCTTGCCCAGCAAATAGGCATAGACGGCCAACGAACCCTGGCTACCGGGTTTGTTTTCGATCAAGGCCACGGCTTGGCCGTGGGCAGTATGCAGTTGGATATGCTGCAAGCCCGCCACGCCGGGCAGGGTTTTGAGGTGATCAGCAAATGAGGATCCGGACATGTTCGACCTGTTGAAAGTAAACGCTGGGAAGCCCCCGGGCACTCAGGGGCCTGATGCATCACATTTGAAAAGCAGTCATCGCCTGTTGATAACAGCGACCCAATTCGTCGAGTGACGATACCGACAAGCCCAAATCCCGTACCAGGCCATCTTTGAGGCCGTAGACCCAGCTATGCACCGTGAGTTTTTTTCCACGACGCCAGGCATCCTGAACTACAGACGTTCGACATACATTCACCACCTGTTCAATCACATTGATTTCACACAAGCGGTCATTCCGATCGACAAGATCAGTAATTGAATTTAAATACGGTTCATAACGCAGGGACGTATCGCCCAGGTGACGCAACCAGTTATCGGCAAGACCGATGCGGCGCTGTTCCAGCGCGGCGGCCACACCCCCACACCCGTAGTGACCAACCACCATGATGTCTTCGACACCCAGCATGTCAACGGCAAACTGAATCACGGACAGACAGTTCAAATCCGAGTGCACCACCAGGTTGGCAACGTTTCGGTGAACAAACACCTCGCCCGGTGCCAAGCCAATTATCTCGTTCGCAGGGACACGGCTGTCAGAGCACCCGATCCACAAATACTTGGGACTTTGCTGCTTGGACAGACGCACAAAGAAATCAGGATCAACCGACAAGGTGCGGGCTGACCAGTCGCGGTTGTTTTGAAACAGATGGATTAAATCAGACATGGATGTATGGATGGAGGTGGCATCGACGGTGTCATTTTACCTGATGCCGCCGAACCCACCAGTCCATTAAACGATCTCGCTCAGAGTGCCACCTGGCTGATGAGCACCTGTGGGTTGATGTCCGTGTAATTGGGCACATCTCCCATAATGCTGCCTGCGTGAGGCCCAAAGGCGCCTTCGAAGGCCGCTACGTCATCAAACAGCATGTAGGCGACCGCTACAAACGGTGCCGGTTGTCCCGGGGCTCCGCCAGCCAGGCCCACATCCACCGACATGCCTTTACAGGCAGCGCCCAGCTTGTCCTTGACCATCGGCATGTGGTGCTCAAGGTAATAGGCTGTGTTGAATTTGCTGTTGGCATTGTTTGGATATAACACGCTGACTCGGATCATCTGACTCCCCCACGGTTTGGCTTGTTCTCGGAGGTTCGAATATAGGCCCAAAGCCGAGTAATTACAAACAACCAGCCGCTGATAGATGACCGTCCGAAGAATGCTGCATCCAAATGCGGTTATGCTGTGTTGAGTATGTGATGAGACAGGTTTATGCAAGACGCTAACAACTCGTTTGACTATGAAGCGGCATTGGCCGCCTGTGCACGGCAAGAATCCTTCGCGCTGAACGCTATCTATGCGCGGGATAGCCGCTGGCTGCTGTCTGTGGCGTTGCGAATTGTAAAAAGGCGGGAATTGGCCGAGGAGGTTCTGCATGATGCGTTTATGCAAATCTGGACCAAGGCACATCAATACAATCCGCGCATGGGCTCGGCGCGAGGTTGGGTGTTCACGATTGTGCGGAACCGGGCACTCAACGCCCTCAGAAACGGCGCCCATGAAGTGTCGTCCGACGAGGTTCTTACGCCAGAAGCCGTTGTTCAAGCCTCCGGGCTGCTGCGGGTCGAGGTGGGTCAATTAAATATCTGCATGAACCAACTGGACAGCCAGAAACAACAGGCCATTTTGCTGGCATTTATCGAAGGTCACAGCCATGAACAAGTTGCACAACGCATGAATGCGCCCCTGGGCAGCGTCAAATCGTGGATTCGACGCGGTCTCATATCGTTAAAGGAGTGCCTGTCATGAATCTGGATACGGCAGAAAACCGCTCCGTCGCCGCGGGCGAGTATGTGCTGGGGACGTTGAACGCACAGGACAAAGCCCGCTTCGAAGCGCTGATGCAAACCGATTCCAGCCTGCAGGAAGAGGTCGCGTTGTGGACAGAGCAGTTTATGTCATTGGCTGCAGCCTTGCCTGAGGAACACCCCAGCCAGCAGCTATGGCCGGCCATCGAACAGTCGATCCGCACACAACAAGCCACGCAACAGGTAACCCGGCCAGCCGCGACCCACCCACCTGCCGGGGCGCTGGCCCGCGCCCTGACGTTCTGGAAGAGTTGGGCCTGGGTGGCCACAGCCACCGCTACCGTATTGATGGGTGTTCTGATTCACACAGGCGGCACGGCCCCGCCTGCAGACCGTTATATTGCCATTCTCAAAAGCCAGGATAAAAACAGTGAGTGGCTGGTCGAGGCTAGCGCAGGCGGCACCGTCAAGTTGTATCAAATCGGTCAATTGACCCAATCTGACAACTCGTCCAACGTTGATATCGATGGTAAATCCCTGCAATTGTGGACCAAGCCACCCGGTGCATCGGGCCCCACCTCACTGGGTCTGGTCAAACTAGGCCAGGCACTGGTGTTACCCGCCTCGTCCCTGCCGGCGCTGGTGGCAGGCCAGTTATTTGAAGTAACCCTGGAACCGGAACGTGGATCCCCCATCAACAAACCGACGGGGCCTATTCTGTTTGTCGGGCGCACCGTCGCGCTGAACCAGCATTAAATGTATTGTTTTTGCGACAATTGTCACGTTTGACTCAAGAGGCTTGCAACAAAGGCTTACAAAAGTTTACTCTTGACCACTAGAGGCCCCGCTCTAAATCATGCGGAGGGGGAGTACACAAAAAACATAAACGAGACATGCGTCACAAAGGAGACATCAATGGCAAAACAGCGCCAGGTTCAGCCCCGCCTTAAAAACGTCGCACTAAGAGCTGCCATCAGCACGGCGCTTGCATCAGTACTCATTCTTCCTGCCACCGCCCGCGCGTTTGAGTTTTCGCTGGCCGATGGCGAGGTTAAAGGCAGTTTTGACACCACACTCTCCTACGGTGCCTTGTGGCGTGCCTCGGGCCGCTCACCCGACAACATCGGTGCAGCAAACGGTGGTACCGCGCGTTCTGTCAACGAGGATGATGGCAACCTGAATTATGGTCGGGGTGACAACGTATCGTCCCTGTTCAAGGCCACGCATGATCTGGATTTGAGCTACAGAAACTTTGGATTTTTCAGCCGTGTCCTGTACTTCTACGACGACGCCGTCACCCGTAAAAGCAACCTGCCTGCCGAGACCCATAAACGCCTGGACAATGACGCACAGTTACTCGACTTTTTTGTCCGTGGGCAGTTCGATCTCGGAGGACGCAACTTAAATGCACGCCTGGGTAACCAGGTGGTCAGTTGGGGAGAAAGTACCTTTATTCCCAACGGTATTAATGCCATCAACCCGGTCGACGTTGCACGGTTGCGGGCTCCAGGCTCTGAGCTGAAAGAAGGCTTTTTGCCCCAGGAAATGCTGTGGGCCTCCCAGGAGCTCTCTGACAACGTCAGCGTTGAAGGCTTCTACCAGTTCAAGTTCAAAAAAACGCGTCTGGATCCACGCGGCAGCTTTTTTTCCACCACCGACATTTTGAGCCCGGGGGGCGATACAGCCTACGTTGGATTTGGACGATCCAACGACCAGCACGTGATGAGTACGACACCCTTTGGAGCACCGCGCTTTATCAACCGCGACAGCGATAAGGACCCAAGCGACCGTGGTCAGTTTGGCTTGGCGGCCCGTATTCTGGCCCCAGCCCTCAACGACACCGAATTTGGCATTTATGCCATGCAGTACCATAGCCGTACACCGCTGGCCAGCGCCTTCTATGGTGCGGCTGGTACAACGCCCAACACCACGGCATCACCCAACGTGCCTGGCGTGGTGGCAAGTACCGCCTCCAACCCCACGGCGGCTCCCGCTCAAACCAATGCACGTTACTTTGCAGAATTCCCCGAGGACATTCGCTTATACGGTTTAAGCGCTAGCACAGCAGGCCCGTTGGGCACCGCCATTCAAGGCGAGTATTCCTACCGACCCAATCAGCCGGTACAAATTGCGCCAATCGAATTGCTGCTGGCGGCCCTGGGACAAGGCGACACCATGTCGGGCTTTACACCCACGGCCTCAACGCCCAACGGCACCTATGTGCAAGGCTACCGCCGTGTCAAGATGCATCAGTTCCAGGCGACGGTGACCAAATCCATCCCACAGGTGATGGGAGCAAGCCAGTTGGTGACAGTTGCAGAAGCCGGTTACACCTTTCTGGACATCCCGAGCGATGTCTTGTTTGCCGGCCCGGGCGCCTCGCTGCCCTTTGCCAACAACCTGGCCAATACCGACAAACAAACCACTGGCGGATACACCACCCGCAACTCCTACGGCATTCGTTTAGTGGCTCGCGCGGAATATCCCAATGCAATTGCCGGCATCAACCTGACACCTCGGATTGCCTACTCCAGGGACATCAAGGGCGTCAGCCCCACGTTTAACGCGGGCACACAGGCCGTCAACCTGGGCATCACCGGCACATTGCGTCAAAATTGGCAGGCGGATTTATCGTACACCGCATTTTTTGGTGGACGTACATTCAGCGGCACGACCGGTGCAGGAGGTGGTGCATTTGCAGGTCAAAGCTATGCCACTACAGCCAACGCCCTTAAAGACCGCGACTTTATCGCCGCCACGGTCAGCTATTCATTCTAATAACGAAATAACGGAGACTCAGAATCATGAAACCCATGTTGTACAGCTTAATGAGTGCTGCGCTGGGACTTGCTTTTACAAGTCACCTCGCCTTGGCTGACGTGACGGCATCCGAAGCCGCCAAACTTGGTAAAACCCTGACCCCCATGGGCGCAGAGATGGCGGGCAACGGTGGAGCCATTCCTGCCTGGACAGGTGGCTTGACCAAGAGCATGCCCGGCTTTAAGGAGGGTGCTCACTATGCAGACCCTTACGCAGGTGAAAAACCTTTGTTTGTGATCGACGCTGCCAACGTTGACAAGTACAAAGCCAATCTGACGCCGGGCCAGCTGGCCATGTTTAAAAAATACGCTGATTACAAAATGCCTGTGTACACCACACATCGCTCGGCAGCGTTTCCAAAGGCGCATTATGAGGAAACCGATGCCAACGCCACCAAGGCCAAGCTGGCACCGGGTGGCAATGGTGTTGTCGGCACCAAGGGTGGCATTCCGTTCCCCATCCCCAAAGATGGGCTGGAAGCCATCTGGAACCATCTGACCCGTTACCGGGGTGACACCTATGCCACACAATGGAGTCAGGCTGCCGTCAGCCGGGACGGCAAGTACACCCCCGTGCGTTTTGAATATGAGTATGAGTTTCACTACGGCAACCTGTCCAAAAGCGACAAGGATCGTGAAGAAAACAAGATATTCAACTTCCTGCAATCGGTCACGGCACCTGCCCGTCTGGCTGGCAACATCCTCTTGGTACACGAATTTACCGATCAGGTTAAAGCGCCACGCCAGGCATGGACTTATAACCCAGGGCAGCGACGTGTTCGTCTGGCCCCCAACGTGGCCTATGACAATCCTGGCACAGCCGCCGACGGCATGCGCACCAACGACGACTTCCTGATGTTCAATGGAGCGACAGACCGCTATAACTGGAAGCTGGTGGGCAAGCGCGAGATTTACGTTCCTTACAACTCCAACAAGATCAGTGGCAACGAAGTAAAAATGGCCGACCTGTTAAAACCCGGCCATCTGAATTCGGATCTGACGCGCTATGAATTGCATCGGGTTTGGGTGGTTGACTCGACGCTCAAAGAAGGGACGTCGCACGTGTACTCGCGCCGTACCTTCTACATCGACGAAGATTCGTGGATGGTAGTTGCCACCGATCACTACGATAAAAACGGCGAGTTGTATCGTTTCTCGGAACAACACGGTATCCAGATGCCGAACATTCCCATGTACTACCCC
>DAITMV010000095.1:0-5538 GCA_036834985.1 Burkholderiaceae bacterium
CTGTGTTGGAAGTCATTGATTCTCAGCTGGCCAGCAATCGCCGAAAAATGTCGGAGTTGCATGCCCGCTTGAGCGGCATGGAGGCGCGTGCCTCCACCGCAGATCCAGAGTTGGAGATTACACGTGAGCTGGTGCGTGAAAAACTGGTTTCCCAGCTCGTGTATTTGGACACGGTGCGCAACTCTGACGGTCTGAGGGCTGAGGTGGCCTCAACCCGTGAAATGGTGGCCTCGGCCAAAGCGTCGGTCACAGAGCGGCTGGCGAAAAAAAATGAAGAGGTGGGTAAATTCCGGCGCCGCGCCGCTGATGAGTTGACCAACCTGGAACGTCAGTTGGGCAGTTTGCGCGAAGAGTTGAGTCGCGCCAATGATCAACGCGACCGTACCGTGATCCGCAGCCCGATTGCCGGGGTTGTCAAAAACCTCAAACTGCAGGCGGTGGGCAACGTGGTGCGGCAAGGTGAGCCGATGATGGAAGTGGTGCCTGATGATGAGGTTCTGGTCATTGAAACGCGTCTGTCGCCGGCTGATCGTGGCTATGTGTCGGTCAAGCATAAAGCTGATGTAAAGATTTCTGCGTATGACTTCTTACGCTACGGCACGCTGGACGGTGTGGTGACCCAAATCGCCGCTGATACGGATTCGGGTGATGCGCAAACTGGGCCTTTTTACCGAGTGATCGTGTCGACCAATAAATCATTTTTTGGTACCGCCGATAAACCCCAGCGTATCTCCCCAGGGATGACCGCCGAGGTAGATATTCATGTGGGCTCCCAGCCGTTTATATGGTATTTGGTCAAGCCTGTGTTAAAGCTCAAGCAAGAGGCTTTCCGCGAACCCTAATGACCTATTTGATATAGGCTATTTATGACAATAAAAATAAATCGCCAGCGTTTGGCTGCTGCGACTGTGGTGCGGGCTGTGTGTGTGACAGGCGTGTTGTCTGGGCTGGGTATGGCTGCGAGCCTTGTTTGGGCTCAAAGCGATGACTCGCAACCTTCGCCGGCTGCGACCACCAACAAAGTGATGACCAAACGCGTTTCGGGTGCGCAGCTCATTGGACTGTCTAACAACGAGATTGTTAAACAACGATTCATCCAGTTTTTGCAAAACAGCCCTGAAATACTCTCTGCACGCGTTAATTTGCAGGCCTCCAGCTATGGTAAAGACGCCGCACAGTCCGGGTTTTACCCCAAGGTGTCAGTGGGCGCCAATGCCAACTCGAACTCCAACCCTGATTTAAGCAATCGGAAGTCGACCGACATCACGGTACGTCAGCCGGTGTACACGGGGGGGCGTTTGACGGCTCGTATGAGCCAGGCCGAGGCAGATATGACCATCGCCAAAAGCACCTTCGATAAAACGGTGCAAGATTCCGTACTTGACGCCTTAATTGCACACAATCAATTGGTTCGCCTTGATTTGCTGGTTGAAGCCTCGCGCGGTGCCCAATTTGCGGTGGCAGATCTGTATCAGTTGGAGCAGCGACGTGTAGATCTTGGGGGTGGGGGCGTCACCGATGCCCAGTTTGCCAAGGCCCGCCTGGCTGTTGCTCAGGACCGTTTGTCCAATTTTGAAGGTCAGCTCGAAGAGGCCAAGGCTACGTATTTCAGATATTTTGGTGCTTACAGCGAAGGGGCTTCCGTGCCCGAGCTGGATATGCCGGCCAATCTGTTGCCCGGCAATGTAGACAAGGCTGTGCAACAGGCCTTGTTTTCCAACCCGCAGGTCAAGATTTCAGAGCTGCAGATTGGACGTGCCAAATACAATTACGAGGCTGAGGCCGCCTCCTTGTTACCCTCTTTGGAAGTGGTCGGCGTCCAGCAGTATTACGCCGAGGTCGATCCTTATTCGGGCAAAAAGAATAACTCATCAGTGAACCTGCGATTGGCATATAACGCATTTTCGGGGGGCGAACAGACCGCACGGGTGGGGCAGGCTGCCTCCAATATCGAAACCCAACGCGCTTTGCTCAGCTCCTCACGGCTTAAGACCGAAGAAAATGTCCGTTTTCAATGGGGCCGTCGCCAAGCGGCGCTGGCTCGGGCGGCGTCGCTGGATGAAGCGACCAATGAAGCCTTGCAGGTGTTTAAAAATCGAAAAAAGCTGCGTGATTTTGGTCGCGAAACCGCCATCGCAATGCTTGATGCGCAAGTTGAATACTTCAACGTGTTGATTTCATATTTAAATGCCGTATTTGATGCGCGTGCGGCGTCCATCCGACTCGTGCATGGCATGGGTCAATTACAACCTTCGGACGAACCCGGTCAGTGGTTCACCCAGTTTTTCACGGCCAAGTCAGAGCGAGCCAAGCTTCAAAATAACCTGAACATCACGCGTGACATTGCCCGTGGTCGCACGGATGCCAATTCGGCCAACGACCTGGGGATCAAAGTGGATGCGCAAACGGTGAGTCGGGCTGTGCAGTTTTCGCTCACGCCTGAGGCCACCATCTCCCGCAAACCGCGAAACGAGCCGACAACCGTCAAGTCGTCGCCCGAAGAACTTAAGACAGGACCTGTGCTCAAACCAAGCATGGAAATGACTACGAAAAGTTATTAGTTTTTGTAGGTAATTTTGCATCTAAAAACGGAATAGGGCAGTAAAAGGTATGGAGACCCACTCTTTGAATCGGGTCTCCTGTTCCCACAATAGAGGGATACAAATTACCGGCCTCACCCGAAGAGGAGCATGCAAATGTCCAACGATACTCAAACGATAGATTCCACCGGTACCTCAACCGCCACCCCTGCGGCTCAAGCCGTCATCCCTGAACCCACCACTGGTACTGTCACAGCCGTTGAAGGCTCCGTTACCGTGACACGCGATGGTCATGATGTGGCGCTCAAGGCGGGTGATGTCATTAAGGCCGGAGACAAAATCACCACCGGCGCCGACGGCCGCATGATGGGTGAATTTCACGGTGTAGAGGGCAAGCAGGCGCCAATTTCCGGCGTTTTGTCGCCCAACGGCACAATCGCCATCGGGGAGCAAGTGACAGAGAAGGGCACCCAACTGGTGGTTGAGTCCGCCGGTAATGAATTCGCATTTTTAGAAGCGGCTGACGACGACGCTGCCGCTGTGATTGCTGCCAAATCGGGCACCGGCGGCCTCATGGGTTTGATGGGGGCTGGTGGCCTATTTGATGCCATCGGTGGCGGTGGTTTGGCGTCTGCTGTTGGCGCAGCGGGTGCCCTGCTGGCCACAGGTGCAGGCGGTTCAGAGTCCGGTGGTTCCTCTGGCAGCGTGGGTGGCAATAGTTCCAACGGTGCGGGTGGTTCCTCGGTCGATGGGACAGCGGGCGGTACCGGGTCCCAACCCGCAGGTTCTTCTGGCAGCGGCGTTAGCGTCGGTTCTGCGGGTGGTCAGACCAATCCCGGAGCAGTCAGTGTGGTCAGCAGTGGTTACACTGGTCTGTTAAATACCGATCAATCAACCGGTTCTGCCGGACAGATCGCTCCGATGGGTGTAACTGCAGGTGGGCAAACCTTGGCATCCACCGGACAGACCTCCGTCCTGGGAGCCGGCGGCACCAGCGGTACCAATCAACCCATCGTTAATCCGAATCTAGATCTGGCGCACACCACGGCCAGTCCACAAGTGGACCTGAACCCGCTACTGAACACGCGCGTCAATGTTCTTCCTGCCTCCAATAATGAGACCGGTGTGGGAAATGCCTTAAAGGGTGTTGCCGGGTTGTTGAACCCCAACAATACGCAACCCTTGCAGGCCAGCTTACCCGTGCAAAATGCATCAGGTGTGAGCAGTGCTCCAAGCCATGATGCGGTGGGTGTATCGTCCGCACAGATGAACCTGCTGAATCAAGACACCACATTGGGTACGTTTAAAAATACCTCGGTGTCTGTGGCAGAGGTGGACGTTGTCAAAGTCAATGAGCTGAAACTGGGTGATCTGACGGCCAATCCATCAACGCTGTTTGCAGATCCTATGCAGGCGTTGATGCAAACCATGAATCCCATCAGCTTTGATCCCAAAAACCCAGGGGCCGGCATCACACTGAACGCAGCGGGTGGTTTACTGGGTGGTGGCTCTGTGACCGTATTGCCTGGATTGGATCAAGCAGCCCAGCATATCCAGAATTTTGCAGCGGCTCCTGACAATCTTTTAAAACTCAATGTCCCGTTCAATGTCGGTCCTACAGGTTTGCCTGTTGGCGGCGATGTGTTGGCACAAGCCTCCGGCTTGCCTGTGGTGGGTACCGTGGCTGCGGCTGCATCCGCCTTGTTTGGCAAGGAGGCCGCGGCCAGTGTACCGATCGATTTGGTTGTTAATCCTGAGCAAGTCAAGGGCTTGGCTGACCGTTTAACTGGCGACGACCTGACCACGCTGCCATCCCAGTTGCAAAATGCACCGTCAGGCCAGATGATTTCTCAGGACACCATTTCCCAGGCGGGCGTTGCATCCTTGCTGGTGAACGCCGGGGAGCGTGCGCCTGTGACAGTGGAGAGCCTGACCCAGCAAATTCAGGACAATCTGACACCAGCGCAATTGCAAACCGCAATTGAACACCTGAGCGCACAAATTCAGAGCCTGGCGAGCATGAGCGGGACCGCCTATGAGGGCTTTTTGCCTGAAGTGATCAACGAGTCACTGTTGATGCAAAACGCGCCCAGTTCTTCACTGGTCGAGAACATCACCTCGATGGCAGGTTCAAGCGGCTTGCCATTGGCCGGTGTGTTTGATGCGCTCCATCTGGGCACTCAATCTCCTGATCTGGGTAGTATCTTGAGTGTTATTGGCTCTGATCCAAGCACCTTGCCTGCTAATTTACCGGTGCTGATGACCGATCTGGTCGACAGCGTCTCCAGTTTCATCGGGGTGGGTGGCTCGAGCGGTCTGATTGATCCTGTGACGTCTTTCCTGGACCCCGTGGGCGCCGCGTTGACGCCTGTTACGACAGTGCTCGAGCCAGTTACTGCAGCACTCGATCCTGTATCCAGCTTGCTCGATCCGGTCACGTCACATTTGAATCCCGTGACTTCCTTGCTCGATCCCGTGTCCTCGTTGCTGAGCCCCGGAACCACCGCACTTGATCCAGTATCAGCGTTGACCCCGGTTCTAGACCCTGTCAGTTCGATTTTGAGCCCAATCAGCGGGGTGATTACCGCGCCTGTTGATCCTGTGACTGCGCTGAGCCCGGTTCTAAGTCCGGTCCTGAGCCCGGTACTAGACCCAGTCGCCTCGATTCTGAGCCCGGTAACAGGCGGCACGACCATGCCAGTGGCTGATCCAATTGCTTCGATTCTGAGTCCGGTAACAGGTGGCGCGACCATGCCAGTAGCTGATCCAATTGCTTCGATTCTGAGCCCTGTAACTGGCGGCACGACCATGCCAGTGGCTGATCCAATTGCTTCGATTCTGAGCCCGGTAACAGGCGGCACGACCATGCCAGTAGCTGATCCAATCGCTTCGATTCTGAGCCCTGTAACAGGTGGCACGACCACGCCGGTGGCTGATCCAATTGCTTCGATTCTGAGCCCTGTAACAGGTGGCACGACCACGCCGGTGGCTGATCCAA
>DAITMV010000095.1:5638-10586 GCA_036834985.1 Burkholderiaceae bacterium
TTGCTTCGATTCTGAGCCCTGTAACGGGCGGCACGACCACCCATGTGGCCGACCCTGTGGCCGCATTGGCTCCCGTCACCAGTGCCGATCCTGGTTTGCTCGGTGGCACAGGTGGTTTGCTGGGTTCAGCGACGGGCGGAATTTTGTCAGCTCCCTTACCTTCGGCACCGGCCCCCGCTGCGCCGATCGACAGCCTGCTCACCAGCACCACCTCGTCCATCAGCTCAACGAGTACAGCGGGTAGCACCCCATTAACGGATACGCTGACCTCGACATCCCACAAACTGTTGGGAGGCTGATTCACATGGAGTGATTAATCTCACGTGGTGTTATGCAGAACTGAATCCAAAGCTTGTATGGTTTGGTATCATTGACATATAACACCACTGAATAAGTCACTCCATGCATCAGACCGCAAAGCTGAGTCCCGTTGTAATCACTGCCCATCCGGCAGATACAACCGTGCCTCAAAACAACGGTTTAATCGTATCGGATACCATTCAATTTGGTGGCAGCGCCTCTGGTGCTGGCGATTTGCGTACCTTTGACAGCAGTCACTCTGCACCGGTTGCCCACCATCACGGCTCCACGTACCTGTATGCACAGGCTGGCTCGATCCTGTCGGTTCCTGTCCACTCAGTGGCTGGCAGTTATCTCTCAAGTTTTAATCAAGTGGCTGGTACCATGACTCACCCCGATGGTCATTGGGCGGGTGATGTACTGAGCCAGCAGCCACATGCGTTCGATCTAACCCAGGCACTGGTGTTTATGGATACGATAAAAGATGTACCGCCGATGGATTCGTCAACAGGCCATCACCTTAGCGTGCACGATGTTCTGAGCCATCTTACGGTGCAGTCACCCCTGTTTGAGCAGGCGCTTGCAGGTCAGCTGGACTCACAAGCGCTTGAGCACCTAGTGACACAGCTCGAGCATGGTCTGTCTGATTTGAAGCCTCTGTTATCTCAAGCCTATGGGGATTTATCCTCGGACGTGTCTTTAGCCCAGCACGTGCTGCTGACCCAACCAACCTCATCTGCAATGTATGAGTTGTTCGACGCCGGACAGTCATTGAGTACGGTCCTGGATCATTCACATGCCGCATCGTCGGCCGGTATGGGAGGGGATGGTTTGCTCGGCTCCATTCATAGCTTAGACGCGCTGTTCACGTCACCAGAAACAGTCCCACTGACCATCGAGTTGCATCCTTTGCATACCTCGCATGTGTCCGATTCGTCGCTGCTGTCTCAATCAGACCGCTACAGCGGCATTTCTACCAGCGCTTCTTCAGATGTTGGCGGCTCGGTGTTGGATGCGTCAGGCTCCAAAGACATCTGATGCCTGTGGCAGTCAGGCGCAGGGAAACGTTACAACGTGGTCAATCTCCAGTCTGATTCCGATCTGCTCACCAATGGCGTGGTTATGATGGCTTGGAACATGGGCAAATACCCGCGCTCCGCTGGCCAGGGCCAGCGTATAGATAAACTCTGATCCTCGAAATGCCTTGCGGTCCACAGTGGCTTGCATGGGACTGGCATCGTCATGAACGATGTCATCGGGGCGAATCAGTACATCCACGCGCGTGTTGTGTGGGCCAGGTGCCATATCGGGGCCAGGCAGTAACCCCAGTTCAATCTGAATGCCGCCCTTGACCCGGGTGCCTGGTAAAAATACCCCCTGACCAATAAAATCAGCCACTTGGCGTGTGGCTGGTTCATGGTAGATGCGGTATGGCGTATCCCACTGTGCCAGGTGTCCTCGTTCAAACACACCAATGATATCGGCCATGGCAAATGCTTCATATTGATCATGGGTCACCAGGATGGCGGTCGTGCCTGCTTTTTTCAGAATATCCCGTACTTCCAGAGACAGCTTGTCCCTCAATTCTACGTCGAGGTTGGAAAAAGGCTCATCGAGCAAGAGCAGTTGGGGGCAGGGGGCCAGTGCCCGGGCTAACGCCACACGCTGCTGCTGTCCGCCTGATAGTTCGTGCGGATAACGCTGGGCATAGGTGGTCATGTTAACCAACTGCAACAGATCGTTCACCCGGCGCTGCTGCTCACTTTTTTTGAGTCGCTGTAGTCCAAACCCAATATTGTCGCGGACAGAGAGATGGGGAAACAGGGCGTAGTCCTGAAACACAATACCTATTTCACGTTGCTCGGGGGGGAGCTGTTGCTTGCCCTGGCTAACAATTTTGCCTGCAATGGTGATGCACCCCTCGGTGGGTGTCAAAAAGCCGGCAATGGCCCTTAGGATGGACGTTTTACCACATCCGGACGCCCCCAGCAGGCAAGCGATTTCGCCTCTACGAAGCTCAAAGTTCAGGTGGCTGATCACCTGGGTATGGTTCTGTGGGTACCTGATCGACAGGTTTTGAACAGCCAGTAAGCAGGGCGAGGGGGTGTCCATGGTGCAGGATCGCAAAAGCCAGTTAAAATAAGTCTCAGTTACATTTTGCCACAAATGTGAGGGGGGATTGTTTGTTCTGGATTGTTGTTCGTCGACGGCTGCTGGTGTCGCTGGTCGGCATGGCGCTGCTGCTGCCGATGCTCAGTCTCATGCTGATGGCGGCTGGTACCCCCGTGGGTGACGCAGACACTTTGTCGCATCTGCTGCGAACCGTGCTGCCCGATGTCATTGTCCAAACGGGCCTGCTGTGCGTCGGCGTGATGTTGTTAACGAGCTCAATGGGTATGCTGACCGCCTGGTGGGTCACGGCAGTGGACTTTCCCGGACGCCGTTGGATCGAGTGGACGTTGCTATTGCCCATGGCCATGCCGTCTTACGTCATTGCGTATGCTTACACCGATGCCTTGCAATTTGCCGGACCGGTACAAACCATGCTGCGGGTATTGTTTGGAGCGGGGCGAATGTTGCCGGAGGTCCGTTCATTGCCTGGGGCGATTGTTGTGCTCAGCTGCGTGATGTATCCCTATGTGTATTTAATGGCGCGTACCGCATTCTCTGAACGCAGCCCCGCCTTGCTCGATGCCGCCCGCTCCATGGGTTTGAATGCCGCTCAGGCGTTCTGGCAGGTGGCCATGCCGGTGGCCAGGCCAGCCTGGGTGGCCGGTTTGGCGTTGGTCCTGATGGAGGTCTTGGCTGAATACGGCGCCTTGTCTTACTTTGGTGTGCAAACCTTGACCACCGCGATTTTTAAATCGTGGCTTAATTTGGGTGATCGGGCCTCAGCGGCTTTTCTGGCGGTGCTGTTGCTCGTGTCGATGTTACTGCTGATGTTGGCTGAGACCTTTGCCCGTGGCCGTGCGCAGTTTTATACGCAGTCCGGGCGCAGCCAACAGCCCCGTCGTCAATCCGTGTCGGGCATTCGAGGCATGGCGGTGATGTTTCTCTGTCTGATGCCACCGATACTTGGGTTCTTTGCCCCCGTGCTCTTTTTGCTGCGGCTGTTATGGGAGTCGGGCGAGGGGCTGACGGTGCTAAGGTCACCGCAATTTGCTGTGTGGGTCAGGCATTCGGTAGAGCTGGGTCTGTTAACGGCAGCAGTGACGCTGGGGTTGTCATTGCTGTTGGCATATGCCCGTCGACAGGATCAAGGTGGGCTGGTCAGGTTGGTGCATCAGGCGGTATCGCTGGGGTATGGCATACCGGGTGCGATTATCGCGATCGCCATTCTGATCCCCTTGGCACGGATTGATCGAGTCTTGGTTGATGGACTGGGGTTATCCGCGCCCCTGATTACCGGTAGCGTGATAGCTTTGATTTACGCCTATTGTGTACGCTTTACCTCCGCATCCCTGCAAGCGGTTGATGCCGGGTTGGCGCGCATTACCCCGCATATCGACGACTGCGCCCGAACCCTGGGTTGTTCGGCCCGGCAGGTGGGATGGCGAATCCATGTGCCCATGCTCAGAGGATCGCTGGCCACCGGGGCACTGCTGGTCATGGTTGATGTCATCAAGGAGCTACCCGGCACGCTGGTGCTGCGCCCCTTTGACTTCGATACCTTGGCAGTGATTACCTATCAGCTGGCGTCTGACGAACGCCTGGCTGAAGCAGCCTTGCCGGCGCTTTGCATTGTAGTAGTTGCACTGATTCCCATGCTGCTGCTGATCAGGCAATCTTCCAAACAATAATCGTCTTGTTTACTTTCAGAAAGATCATTACTCATGGCCCAGATGCCCCTACCTGCACCCGTCTCCCTATTGATGATTGATGGTGGCGAGGTCTCCGAGTTCTATGTTCATCGCATTTACTGTGTGGGCCGAAACTATGCAGACCATGCCAAGGAAATGGGATCGGACGGCCGGGAGCCTCCCTTTTTCTTTTGCAAGCCTGCCGATGCCGTGGTTATGGCGACTGCCGACAAAACGCTGGAGCTCCCGTTCCCGACGCGCACCGACAATTTGCACTTTGAAGGTGAATTGGTGGTGGCTTTGGGTGCTGGCGGCAAACACCTGAATCTGCAGCAGGCGGCCCGATGTATCGCCGGCTACGCGGTCGGTCTGGACATGACCAAGCGTGATTTGCAAAGTACCGCCAAAGCGGCTGGCAAACCCTGGGAAATTGGTAAGGCGTTTGATCAGTCAGCGCCGATCGGGCCGATTGTTGCATCCGATCAGGTTTATCGTCAGGGGATGCTGCAGCTATGGCAAAACGGACAACTCAAACAAAGCAGTAATGTGGACCAATTGATCTGGGCTATTGATGAGGTGATCGTTGAATTATCAACCTACTTTGAACTCAAGGCGGGTGATTTGATTTTCACGGGCACACCAGCAGGGGTGGGTGCGGTCAAACCCGGAGATACCTTGCGTGTCAGTGCGCAGGGTGTCGGCGAAATCGAAGTCAAATATCTGGTCTAAACCATGATGTGACAGGCCCGCTGCAGGGGCATGGTTGCATGCCCCTTGCCCGGGAGTTATCAGTGCAATTGAACGGTTTGTACCTCGGCGTCCTTAGGTAACTCGGCATGCATCAGTTC
>DAITMV010000096.1:0-10568 GCA_036834985.1 Burkholderiaceae bacterium
GGCCCTGATTGTCCTGATGGGTGCATTTGGTGGCTTGTTCCTTGGCATCCTATTTGCATTCATTCGAAGAGCTGTCCGCCAGGCGAGCTCGGACCGCGAGGGTTCAGCACGTTTTACGGCACTTAAGATGGCGTGGGGTTTAAAACGATGAGTGATCGTATTAAGATGAATTTGCATACCAGCGATCAGCGCTTCCGTGGAACTTACACTGTAGGCGGTACAGAATGAATACTGATATTGCGGTACTTTTGCACAACTGGCCTCTGTTTGGCTGGGCCTTGGTGTGTGCATTTTCCCTCAGTGTGCTGTTGGTGATCACCAAGCCCCTGCACGGGCGTTTTAGTCTCGACTCCTCCGGCGGCATTCAAAAGCTGCATGCCTACCCCACACCGCGCATTGGTGGCTTGGCCATCACGCTGGCCTTGTTCCTGGCTTGGTGGTTTATTCCGCAATCAACATCTGCTGAACGCGAAACCCGCCATTTGCTGGCCTTGTTGCTAATCGGATTGTTACCCGCGTTTTTAGCCGGGTTTGTTGAAGACATCACCAAGCAGGTGGGGGTACGCGCGCGCTTGCTGGCCACGGCCGCCAGCGGTTTATGGGCGGCCCTGCTCACCGGCTACTGGGTATCCTGTGTTCACATCCCGGGGTTGGATCATCTCTTGGCCATTCCGGTGGTTGGTCTGTTATTTACGGCGTTTGCCGTGGCCGGTGTGGCCAACAGCGTGAACATTATTGATGGCTTAAACGGGCTGGCCAGCGGTGTGGTGGTGTTGATGTTGCTCACCATCGGCGTCATCGCCTTCCGCGTGGGTGATATGCCCATGCTGTATTTGGCCTTGCTGGGCGCCGCAGTGACCTTCGGCTTTTTGTGCGTGAATTTCCCCAGAGGTTATTTATTTTTGGGTGACGCGGGCGCCTACACCCTGGGGTTTTATGTGTCCATGCTCTGCGTCATGCTCGCCATGCGCAATCCGCTGGATGTCAGTCCTTGGGCCATGTTGCTGGTGTGCGGATATCCCGTGATTGAAACCTTGTTCAGCGTGTATCGCCGCATGACTCGCCGCCGCAAACATCACCCCGGCGCTCCTGATGCGTCCCATTTGCACAGCCTGATTTACCGCCGCATTTTGTCCAGACGCCTCATGCCGGGCGCTCCCGCCTGGCAGCGTAATGCCTTTACATCGCCGGCCTTGTGGATCTACGCCATGGTGCCGATGCTCGGAGCCATTTTTTGGCCGTCCTCGGTGGCGCTCGTGCTGGCTTGGCTGGCCATGAGTGTGGTGTTGTACTGCGCCCTCTATCGGCGGGTGCTCAAGCGCTTTGTATTTACCCTCACCTTATTGACGCAGTAGTGCGTTGCACAGTCAGCGCAACGCCCACATTCTTGAAGTTGATCAATCTCATGGCCTTTACAAAAAAAAATCAGTTTATATGGGCTGTTACGGCTACCTTGTTGTTGGGTAGTTCGGCCACTTGGGCGCAGCTGTCTCCGTTTGGGGCAGGTTCTTCCGTATTGGGCGGCGATTTTTCAGCAGGCGCTCCGTCCTCTGGCTTAGGGCGTCCGTCGGGTGCTGCTGGGGTGTCTCCGCAAGTTAACGGAGCGTCATCCTCTTCAAGCATTGACTCCAACAGCACCTTGGCCAAGCCTGAAATTAAAAACGTTCAGGATGTGTCGGTTAATAAGGCCAATTTTTCAAATCCAAAGTCGCCCACTGCGGATCCATCCGCTGCAGACCGGGTAGCACCCCCTCCACCGTCTGATTTTGAGCGGTTTGTTACTGTCAGCACGGGCAAAACCGTCAAGCCGTTTGGCAGCAACTTGTTTGCCAGCAGCTTTGGCAATGTCACCAATGTACCTGTGCCCGCTGATTACACGGTTGGGCCGGGCGATGAGCTGCAAATTCGCGCTTGGGGCAGTATTGATGTGGATTACCGCACGGTCGTCGACCGCAATGGCCAAATCAGCCTGCCGCGGGTGGGTACGTTTTCAGTGGCAGGCGTCAAATCCAGCGAGTTGGAAACCGTGCTCAAAGGCCAAATCGGCAAGTATTTTACCAACTTCCAGTTAAGTGCCACCTTGGGCCAGCTGCGCGGGCTGCAGATTTACGTAGTAGGGCAGGCTGCAGCACCCGGTTTATACAATGTGGGCTCCCTGAGTACCCTGGTGTCAGCGATTTTCCAGGTGGCCTTGCCGGGCACCAATGGTAGTTACCGCACCATCCAGTTAAAGCGTAACAACAAGGTGGTTGCTGAATTTGACCTGTACGATTTTGTGGCCAATGGTGATACCGGCAAAGACATGCGCTTGGCCTCGGGCGATGTGATTGTCATCCCACCCGCAGGCCCTCGCGTGGCGGTATTGGGTGCCGTGGATAATCAAGCCATCTTTGAACTGAAGGTGGATAAATCGGGCAATGCCGAGAACATCTCCAGCATCTTGAAGTTGGCGGGCAACACCCGTGCGCTGACCAACGGCAGTCGGGTCCAGTTGGAGCGGATTGACCCTGCTAATGTCAGGGCGCCTCGTTTGGTCGACAACCTCGATTTAAAAATCGGTGGTGATATCCGAATGACAGACAGTGACATTGTCACCGTGTTCCCGTCCTCGCCCAAGTTCTCCAATGCCGTGACGCTGCGCGGCAATGTGGCCTCCCCACTGCGGTATGCCTACAAACCGGGGATGCGCATTCGTGATGTGATTCCTGAAAAAGAAGCACTCATCACCACAGACTACTACACCAAAAAGAACGCCTTGGTTCAGGTGATTGCAGACAGAAAAGTCACCGACACCAAAGTTGAAAACGATGTTCGTAACAACCTGAGCGAAGTTAACTTCGACTACGCCGTGGTCGAACGTCTGGACACCGATCGGATTCGCACCAAGCTGATTCCGTTTAACCTGGGCCTGGTATTGGCCGACCCCACCAGCACCGAAAACATTGAATTATTGCCCGGGGATGTAATCACCATTTTCGGTGTTAATGATGTGTCGGTTCCGAAGTCTCGTCGCACCGCGATTGTTCGCGTGGCCGGCGAAGTGGCCAGCCCCGGCATTTATCAATTACTCCCCGGCGAAACGCTGCCTCAATTAATTCGTCGCATTGGTGGCTTTAGCAAAGATGCGTTTGAATACGGGATGTCGCTGACCCGTGAAAGTACACGCAAAGATCAGGAAAAACGGTACGAAGAGGCTGTTAATCGCATTGAACGTGATTTGCAGCAATCACAAATTGTGACCGCTCAAAGCGTACTGGCTCCTGAAGATGCATCCACCAAGGCCACCCAACTGCAAGCACAAAAAGCTTTGGTCGATCGTTTGCGCGCCGTCAAGCCAACCGGCCGCATTGTATTGGAAATCCCTGAAGATGCGGCACGTCCTGAAGATCTTCCCAACTTGGCACTTGAAGATGGTGACCAAATCAACGTACCCGCTGTGCCAGATACTGTCAACGTGTTTGGCTCCGTGTTTGGTGAAGGTGCGTTCCTGTACCAAACCCGCCGTTCGGTGGGCGACATGGTCGCCCTGGCCGGTGGCCCCACCCGCGGTGCTGACACAGGTTCGACCTTTGTGATTCGGGCCAACGGTCAGGTGGTGAGCAATCGTCAGGGCGGGTTGAGATTTTTGATGGGCCTTGATGGTTTAAAGGCGCTGCCCGGTGACACCGTGTTTGTACCGGAAGATTTTGAACGCACACCGTTTATGAAGAGCGTCAAAGATATTGCCCAGGTCTTTGGTCAGTTCGCAATTGGTGCCGCCGCCGTGAAGGTGCTGAAGAATTGATGCGCATCGCTAAAACCCCGTTGCGGGTCACGTCCGTGTTGCAGCAATCAATCGTTGCTGCGTTGGGCGGGGGCATCCTTGCAGGTTTGTCTGCAAGCGCGCTCGCGCAGGACGCTACGCTGGCCACACCTGGTTATACGGGTTTGCTGACCGTGCCGTCCGCAATGGTATTGCCCGATGGGCATGCCGAAGGCTCGTTTAACAACGTGTTGGATAAGCGGTTTTCTGCACGTACCGACCCCAACCAAGCCACCAGCTACAACCTGGGTTTTGGTTACGGCAAGTATTTTGAAGCCTCGGGCCGTTTGGCCAATTATTTACCGCGCGAAAAAACCCAGCAAGACTATAACTTTGATTCACTGGTGATCAGGGATTTGTCGTTTAACGCCAAGTTGCAGTTGCCCATCGATTTACCCTTTTTGCCGACACTGGCTGTGGGAGCGACTGACGTGGGTGGCGGCGCCGTTAACTTCAAATCCAAGTATGTAGTGGCCAGCACCAAGGTGTTTAATTCGGTGCGTTTGTCTGGCGGTTATGGCAATGGCCCGCAGCGGCTAAACGGCGCGTTTGGCGGTGCCGAGTGGCAGGTACTCGATCGGGTTTTGTTGCTGGCCGATTACGACAGCCGTGATTTTTATACTGGTATCCGTGCCTACACGCCTCCCCTGTCGTTTCTGAACAATGGTCAGGTGGTCGGAACGCTCATGCGCTCCATTCGTGCAGATGGTGAATTACCCGGCACCAAATTTGACCGAACCGAATTCTCTGTCAGCGTGCAGATCCCCCTCGCAGGGCGGTATGAGTCTGGTGTCTTGCGCTTTAACCGCACATCCACGGACAGCGCCCCCCCCCACGCCTTTAATTCGCCGCTTAATTCAACACCCGGCCCCAATTCAAGCCTGGTGTTCAAAGATTGGGCCCGATGGTTACAAGAAGTGCCGGCGAGCCTTGCGAGTGTGTTGCCAGGGCAAGAGAAGGCAGGACATATCGCGGATAGCAGCCAGACGTCGCAAGCTGTGGCTGCCAACACGGCCTCTGCGCCGGTTGAGTTGGATGCCGCGTTGGCGCAGTTACGTCAGCGGCTTATTGATCAGGGCTTTGAGCGGGTGCGTGTGGGTGTCATCAAATCCGATACACGTGACGATCTGGTGGTGGAGTACGAAAATAACCGTTACAACCTGAACGAAGCCGATGGCCTGGGCGTTGTGATGGGTATTGCGTCCGCCTCGGGTGTGCCGGCCAATGGCGTGTTATACGCCGTGCAGCGCAAACTGGGCCTAGCGATGTTTGAGGCGCGTGCACCGCGGCTGGCTTATCGGGAGTTTGTCGAAGGGCGTGGCGTACGAGTGGTACAGGACTCCTTTACCTACACACCCGATATCACGGTACTCGATGAGGATATTCATTGGGCCGATCAAGCGCAGTCCGGTCCACGGGCTTATGCGCGGGTCAAAGTATTGCCGCGGGTGTCCAATTACATCGGCACCGAGTATGGCCAATTTGATACCAATATTGCAGCGGTGTTTCAGCAATCGTATCCGTTGTGGAAAGGTGCTGAGTTTACGCATCAATACATACACAGCGTGTATAAAACCAACAACTTCAAGGATGGGCAGCCGTTTGCCGCTAACCGCATCAGAGAGGGTACGGGCTATTACGCACTGAACCAGTCGTATTGGTTGAGCCCATACATCATCAATACCACCAGCTTGGCGCGGTTTGCGTTTGATTACAAAGGGTATCAGCATCAATCCACTGCCTTGTTGCCGTGGCAAGATCAGATTCGTCTGCGGTGGTCCGATTTTAAAAATGATGCGGGGCCCGCGGAAGTCCCCAATGTCAAAGGCGGCTTGCTGGCGTACCGTTTTACCTTGCCTAAATATGATTTTTTCCTGGATGTGGCCTATCACCAGTTTTTCGCCAAGGATAAAGGCCCTGTGATTGAGGCCAAACGCTTTTTTGGTGACAGCTCCTTGAGCCTCTTTTTTAAGCGTTCTAATTTGGGTGAAAAATACGCGGGCATCATCGTCGGCTTTCCGCTGACAACACGGCAGGAAATGAAACCCGGCCCTGCGCAGCTCCTTGGCCCCGGCCGTTTTGAAACCGATTTAACGGTCAAAGTGGTCAAGCCCGGTGAGTCCAACTTTATCTTTAACAATGGTGGCGCCGTGATTGCTGCACCCTATAACCAGGCCAATGAGTTAATGAATTCGGGTCGTGTGTGGGGCGATTATTACCGTAATCAATTACCCCGCATGCGGGATGCATACTTAAGGTATGCCAACTAGTTTTTTTTGATGTGTTTTGGCCCGAAAGGGCTAGCTTGAATGCAAATCACACGTTATGCTGCGCATTGCGAAGATTTGTTAGTTTACTTTTTTACCGTGTTCGGTTTGAACCAAATAAACCCAGTTTCTCTCGTCGGGAGGTTTTCATGAAATTTAATTCAAAAGTAGCACAGGGCTTTGCTCTGACAGGTTTGGCAGCAGCCTTGGCAGCATGCGGTGGCGGCGGCGGTAGCAGCGGCTCAGCATTAACAGTCGGCGGCGTGGCAGCACGTGGCGCCGCTCTGGTGAACGCCACTGTGTCCGTAACCTGCGCGCAGGGTACTGGCACAGCGACCACCAACTCCGTAGGTGCCTACACCGTTACTTTCGCTGGCAAGGGCCCTTGCATCGTTGAAGTGGCTGACACAGGTACAGGCGGTTCCGGTCAAACCTTCCGTTCACTGGTTCGCACCAGTGCCAACAGCGGTTCATTAAACGTTAACGTGAACCAGTTCACCACCGTGATCGTTGAGTACCTGGCAGGTGCTGCCGGTGTAGCGTCTGCAGATGCACTCAAGACCTCACTGGCAACGGGTAACGTAGCCAACGTGCTGGTTCGTAACGATGCATTTAATGCGGCGGTTCAGGCGCTGGTTAACCTGTTCCCAAGCGCAGCGGGCTTGAACCCAGTGTCTGACGACTTCACAGTCGGCGGCGCTAACGACACCAAGCTGGACAATACCTTCACAGGTACTGGTACAGCTGCTGCTGTTCCTGCGACAGCACTGTCACAAGCTCGTAGCTCCGGTACAGCCGCCAGCGCCCAGTTCACCGGCACAGGCACAGGTACCGCAACCTCTACAGCGCCAGCTACTGGTTCTACCGGCGGCACAGGCGGTACATCCGGCGCAACCAGCGCGACTTAATTTTTTTCAGGGGCGGTTGCCTGTTTACTGCACCGCATCTGATCAAAAATACGTCAATAAAAAACCTCGCAGCGTAAACGCTGCGAGGTTTTTTTATGGCCCGCCTTGTGCCCGCTATCTGGCTGCATTATTGTGGCTGCATCGTGTTTGTGATGTATTGCCTACATTGAGCGTTTGCTCAACGAATCACGGATTCATACAACCCTTCAAGCTTGTGTGCCAAATGCGCTGGGCTGGCCGCAGGGTGCTGGCGCATGGTTTGCCTCAGATGCATCCTCACCCGCGCAATAATCTCGGGGTGGTGTGCAAAGAAAATACAGCGTTCGATGTAATCGGCTCTGTTGCTGGCGACAAAAGCCTCCAGCCCCAAGGAACGCATGATGCTGTTCCCCACGCGTGACACATGGTTTCCGCCCGCCAGCGTCAGTACGGGCACACCCATCCAGATCGCTTCAATCGTGGTGGCCGTGCCGTTGTAAGGGAATGGGTCCAGCGCCAGGTCGATATGGTTGTACAGCGCCATGTGATCCCAAAAAGCCATGCGGGCGTGGAAGGTCACGCGATCGGGGTCGATGCCATGCGATTTAAATCGTGTTTTTTGTTCTTCCATTAACACCGGGTCGCGAAGTGGGGCGGCCTTGATGATGAGCTTGGCTGTGGGGAGTTGCTGCATGATCTCGGCCCACATGTTCAGCGTAAATCCGGATACCTTCGCCAAGTTGTTAAAACACGATAAGGTGATGAACCCGTTGGTTAATGCCGGCTGGGTGGTGATGGGCGGCAGCACGCTGGGCTCTTGCAGGCACAGGAAGGGTGCGTCCATGCGCAGAGGGATCTCGCTGTGCTGAAATTCCGCAATTCCCTGGGGGTCCGCGTAGTTGTCGGTGATGCGATAGTCCATGGTGTCCAGCCCGGTGGTGTTCGGGTAGCCCAGGTAGGTCATTTGAATGGGCGCTGCACGGCGTGCAAACACGGATAGGCGGTTGCCGCCCGTATGGCCCGACAAATCAATCAGGATATCGATGTCGTGAGCGCGTATGCAATCGAGCAGTTCGTAGGTGTCCATCGTGCCACATTCAACGAAGCGGTCGCCAAAGTGGTCGCGCAACTGTTGGGTCAGGTTGTCGTCGTCCGTGCCGCTTTTGAAGATATAAAAATCAAAGCGGGAGCTGTCATGCAGCAACAACGCCGGGATGATCAACTGACCTACCGGGTGGTTATGAAAGTCAGGGCTGACATAGCCCACGCGAGGCTTTCTGTCGCGTGCGATGTGTCGCGCTGGCATGGGCGGTGTGCCGAGCAGGTCCTGCTGGGTGTTGATCCAGTTTTTATGGGCCTGCAGAATACTGCTGTGAGGGTGCTCGGTGTAATTGAGCATCATCACGTAGTTGGACCGAATCACACCCTCTTCAGGCAGCAGTTGGGTGGCCCGCTGGTAGTGTTTGAGTGCCTCGTCAATAAAGCCGGTGGCATACAGCACACCGCCAATATGCGAGTGGAGCGGGGAGTGTTCTTCATACAGCGGCAACACGCTAAGCCACCAGTCCCTGGCCTTGGCCATTTGATCTGACTCATGGTAGGCATGGCCAATGTCGCACGCGTTAACGGCGTTGGGCTCCAGTTGGTAGAGCACTTCGCACTGTTCGATGGCGTCTTTCCAGCGTTTGAGTTTAAACAGGGCATCGACCAGAAAGCGCCGGGTCAATGCGGCCTTGGGGTCCACCTCGGCGGCTTTGTACAGGTAGGGCAGCGCGTCTTGGGCACGATCCAGCTTTAGCAACACATTACCGATGTTGTGATTGACAAAATAGCTGTCGGGTACCTGTTCGTACGCTTGCTGATAAAACGACAGCGCGTGATCATACCGTTGTTGCTCCAACTCGCAGTTGCCCAGCAGGTTCAAGGCCTTCCAGTCCGGTGGTGTATGCATCAACAGCGGCTGGAGTAGTTCAGCCACCTGTTCAAACCGGCGGTTGTTCAGATGGTCCAGCGCTTGTTGCCGAAGCGGCGTGTATTGGTCTGCGGTGTTCTGTAAAGCCATTGTGGTGTCTGCGTGTTGTTGGGTTGGCCGTAGTGCTTATGATACAGCGCTTGTTAACGGGGGCTGATGCGCTGGCACAGGTCGCGGGCATTTTTGATGCGGCACACGGTGCGACCAAAGTCGATGAGTGCCTCCTCGCTATAGGTCCGGGTGTTGTTCCCCGGCGGCGTGTGTGCCAGCAATTCGCGTTTGTACAGGGGGTGCGGCAGGTGCCAAGGGGGCAGGGCGCCCGGGTTCAGGCCGTGCAGCGGCGTCAAGGAAGCTTGTTCACTGTTGCCGTAAAGCATGGCAAATTTGTGAATGCTGGCCGGGCTGCCCAGGCGGGTGTGAAAAATCAATTGCTCAAAAAACCGGTGCAGGCAGCGGTTCGGTGTGGCAGAAAACGCGTCAATCGCCTGGGCCATGTGTTCGTAGCTGATGGGTGGGGCGTGGTCGCGGTGCTGCCCCAGCAGGGTCAACAGGGGCTCTTGCGCCAAACGTTGTCCGGAGGGCAAGGTGTCAAAACGGGCCAGCAGGAGCAGTTGCCCGTCAGCAGACAATTCACTGGTGGCGGCCAATAAACCCAATTGTGTGGCCTGGGTCAGTGCGTGGTGCTCGCGCTGCGGTCGCTTCGGGTCATGCTGCGGACCTATCTTGATGATCGAGTCCGTGCCGGGGCGCCCGGGCCGGGTGCTGATCAGCAACTTGGGGCTGTGCCCCGCCAGCCCACTGCCTGTCTCGATCAGGGCGGGTAGCCAACGGTAAAACAAGGTGCGGCTGTCGCTGCTATTTAATAGCTCGTTTCGGGCAATCGTGTAGCTGGGCTTAAGCACAGGCGAGTCCGGGTTGCTAAATCCGATGCGTCCAATGCCGTTATGCCCCGCCAGGTAGAGCAGTTGCAGGGCGGTGGGCGGCGTACCGCCGTGTAGGGCGTTCAGGGTCTGCAGCAGCGCACCTTCAGGCAAGGTGTTGGTAAAGGCCGGGAACAAGGCGCTGCTTGACCAAAACGTACGGCTGCTGGGCATCAGCAGGCTCACCCGGGCCTGTTGGGGGTGGCTGGAGGTGTAATGAAAAAAATAACGACCATCTTCATAACCCAGCCAGCCGTTGGCTTGCCCGTTGATATGCGTTTGCAGCAGTTTGAGCGGTTCGGGCAGGCGCAATCCGTGGTTATGCATGATGCTCAGGGCCTACAGGCCGAAGTATTGGCTGGCTTGGTCCAGCGTAGGGGGTTGGGCAGGGATGGCCTGTAGCTCATACCCCAGGGTGCGCAACAGGGCCAGCAAGGTGGCCAGAGACACGTCCTCGCCCTTTAACAGGCGATACAGGGTGTCGCGGCTGATGTGCGCCTGCTGTGCCAGCGAAGAGGCGTTTACAGGCGGTTGCCGACTCGCTCTAAGGGTGCTGATGCAGCGCCCGGCATCTGCTCCATTTTTGATGGGGGATGGACAAACAGACAAATATAAATAATGTCTCTTTTACAAATTTCCTCGCCCCCCAAACCAGAGGGGGATATCGCTGCCGCCTTTCTGTTACAAAAAAAAACAATTTTATGGATACTGTGCCCGGTT
>DAITMV010000097.1:0-10552 GCA_036834985.1 Burkholderiaceae bacterium
TTTTGCAGCATACGGGAACGGCGGCTTAAATACCGGCTACCAGAAAAACCCCTTTGCCAGCTTAGGCTCGAGCGGTGTTGCAGGCGTGGATTTGGCTCAACTTTTTTTGTCCCCATCCCTGTCGTATCAAGTGTTGCCAGGCACCAGTATGGGCATAGCATTGAATTTGATCCACCAACGATTTGCTGCGACCGGCTTGCAGGCATTTGATAATGCGATTTTTTCCAGCAATCCGGGCTTTGTTACGAATCGGGGGTTTGCGCATTCGAATGGTGTAAATGGTCGTATCGGTTTGTTAAGCGCCGTTGGCCCATATATCACGGTTGGAGCGTCGTATCAGAACAAGGCCCGGATGAGTCGCTTTGATAAATACAAAGGGCTATTCGCCGAGGCCGGGCAGTTCGATATTCCAGAAACTTATGCGGTCGGGTTTTCTGTCAAACCAACACAGCGATTACAAGCGTCGTATGAATTGCAACGTATCAATTACAGTCACGTCCGCTCGGTCGGATCGACATTTTCAGCCATCGAGGTGCTGACCACGTCGAACAAACTGGGTTCGGCGCAAGGCCCCGGATTTGCATGGCGTGACATGCAAATCCATAAGGTGGGCGTGCAATATCAGGCCTTTCGTCGGCTGACGCTTCGCACCGGTTACAGCGTGGGACAACAGCCTGTGCCTGAGGAGCAAACCCTGTTAAACCTGTTGGCACCTGGCGTGATTCAAAAGCACGTGACCTTTGGCGGAACGTATCAGCTCAGCAAATCCAACGAGTTAAATCTGGGCTATACACACGCACTTAAAAACACGGTCAACGGCAAAAATTCAATCCCGACCGTACCGCTGACCGGTGGCGAATCAAATATTTATCTGGAAGAAAAAATCCTCAGCATCGGTTTGAGCCACTCACTGTAACGACGGGTTGACCTTCACCGCGCAAAATTTGAATTCGGGAATTTTCCCGAACGGATCCAGGGCTGGATTGGTCAATCGATTCGCCGGTGCCTCGTGAAAAGCAAACGGCATAAATACCGTACCCGGGTGAATGGAGTCGTCCTCACGCAACCGAACCTTGACCTGCCCACGCCGTGACTGAACAATAACCTCATCGCCGGCCTGCAGGCCCTGCGCCCGCATGTCGCGACCATTCATGGCCACGGTTGCCTGTGGTTCAACGGCATTGAGTACCAGGCTTCGGCGAGTCATGCTGCCCGTATGCCAATGCTCCAGCAAGCGGCCCGTAATAAGGGTCATGGGATACTCGACATCTGGCAACTCATCGGCATGTATAAATTCCACAGGCTTTAAATGCAGTTTGCCATCGGGCATGGGAAAGTGATCACCAAACACAACCGCGTCGCCCTCATCGCCCTCCTTGACGCAGGGATAGACCTGCGCATGTTGCTGCACCAGATGCGACCAAGTAATGCCGCCAATCGCCTCGTGCATGGCCTGCCGCATTTCCTCAAATACTGCCCCGACGCCCGACTCGGGCCCTTCGTAGGCCCATGACAATCCGATGCGCTGCGCGATTTGCTGAATAATCCACAAATCTTGCCGGGCTTGGCCAGGCGGCGTGAGTGCACGTTGACCCAACTGTACCAGGCGATCGGTGTTGGTGACGGTACCGGTTTTTTCCGGCCAGGCGCTGGCAGGCAACACGATATCAGCCAGCCAGGCGGTTTCGGTCATAAAAATATCCTGCACGACCAAGTGTTCCAGCGATGCCAGGGCAAGCCGGGCATGATCGACGTCAGGGTCGCTCATGGCAGGGTTTTCGCCCATGATCCACATACCGCGAATGGTGTGGGGATCCTCATCAGATGCCATGATTTTTTTGAGAATTTCCGTGACGGTATATCCCGGTGATGCATCCAGCGCTACGTCCCAAAATTGTTCAAACCAACGGTGATGGTCTGGATTATCGACCCGTTGGTAATTGGGGAACATCATGGGAATCAGCCCTGCATCGCTGGCGCCTTGTACATTGTTTTGCCCACGCAGTGGATGCAAACCCGTACCGGGGCGACCAATCTGCCCCGTCAGCCCCGCCATGGCAATCAGACAACGTACATTATCAGTGCCGTGAATATGTTGACTCACCCCCATACCCCACACAATCATGGAGGCCTTCGAGGTGGCATACGCCCTTGCCACTTCGCAGATGATATGTGCATCAACGCCACACGCAGCGGCCACGGCATCAGGGCTGTAGGCCTGCAGGTGATCCTGAAAATGCTCATACCCAGTGACACGCTGCTCAATAAATGTCTGATTGATCAGTCCTTCTTTGACGATCACATGGAGAATCGCATTCAGGAGCAACACATCGGTGTCCGGCATAAACTGCAAGGTGCGCCATGCATAGGTCGCTAGGTCAGTGGCTCGCGGGTCGATGAGAATCAAACGCGCGCCGCGCTTGACCGCGTTTTTAATCCACGTCGCCGCCACCGGATGGTTCGAAGTGGGATTGGCTCCGATCACCACAATCACATCCGAGTGCTCCACATCCTTGATGGGGTTGCTGACTGCGCCTGAACCAATGCCTTCGAGCAAGGCCGACACACTGGAGGCATGACACAAACGCGTGCAATGATCCACATTGTTACTGCCAAACCCGGTGCGTACCAGCTTTTGGAATAGATAGGCTTCTTCGTTGCTACCTTTGGCCGACCCAAATCCAGCCAGCACCTTGTAGCCTTGCGCCACTGGATAACGCTGCATCAGGCGATTGAACCCGCCGGCCGCTGCGTCGAGCGCTTGTTCCCAGGACACCGGTTCAAACTCCTCGGACCAATGCCGGTTCGCCTTGTCCTGCCCCGGTTGTTTGGGCACACCGGCCTTTCGCATCAAGGGTTGTGTCAAGCGATCCGTATGATGCACATAATCAAATCCGAAACGCCCCTTGACGCATAGGCGACCGTCATTGGCGGGTCCATTTTTACCCTGAACCGTTATGATTTTGTTATTGCTGACCTGATAGGTAAGCTGACAACCGACACCACAAAACGGGCATACGGAGTCAACCTGAACGGGCGGTGTAACATGGCCTTTAGCGTGCCGGACAGTCTGCTCCACCAGGGCTCCGGTGGGACACGCTTGTACACACTCACCACACGCCACACAGGTGCTGTCGGCGATCGTTTGGTGGGCATCAAACACAATCTGGCTGTGATGGCCTCGAAATGCATAACCCAGTACATCATTGACCTGTTCTTCCCGGCAGGCACGGACACAGCGGGTGCACTGAATACAGGCATTGGGATCAAACACGAGGGCGCTGTGGGACAAATCTGCATCAACACGCATTGGACGCAGCGCAACCAAGGCATCACGAACCAGGATGTTTCGTCGTGCGGACCATCCGTCCAACTCAGAGTCGGCAGACAGATCAGCCTGCAACAACTCCAAGACCATGTTCTGCGCAGCATGTACACGGGCGTTGTCTGTTGAAACCTGCATCTCATCGGCCACCTGTCGGCAACAACTGGCTGTTAAGGTACGTTCACCAGCGACTTCCACCACGCAGGCACGGCAATTCCCGTCAGGACGCATGCCTGGTCGATAGCATAAACGGGGCACTTCGATCCCGAGTGCATCACACACCTCGATAATGTGTTGCCCTGCCTCAGCCTGCACCGCGAGGCCGTTGATGGTCAGCCGGATACTCATGGCGCCACTCCGTGTGCTGACTCAGTGACCGTCCCATCTACCTCGTGTCTGAAATACTGTTGCATACATCGTATGGGATTAGGCGCAGCCTGTCCCAATCCACAGATGGATGCCTCGGTCATCACCTGGCTTAACGCATCCAGCGTCTGCATATCCCAGACAGGCTGCTGCATCAAATGCGCTGCCTTGTCGGTACCCACCCGGCAGGGCGTGCATTGCCCGCAGCTTTCGTGTTTAAAAAATCGCATGGTTTGTAACGCAGCATCCCGGGCGCGATCGTGCTGGCTCAAAACGATCACGGCGGCTGACCCAATAAAGCAGCCATACGGCGTTAGGGTGTCAAAATCAAGGGGGATATCGGCAAGCTTGGCAGGCAAGATGCCACCAGAGGCACCGCCGGGGAAGTACGCGTACAACGCATGCCCGTCTTGCATCCCCCCGCAGTACTCATGGATCAGCTCTGTGACGGTGATCCCTGCCGGTGCCAGTTTGACCCCCGGATTTTTTACACGCCCACTCACACTGAAGCTGCGCAAACCGGTGCGGCCACGACGCCCGAATGACGTAAACCAGGCCGCGCCCTTCTCCAGTAACGTTGGGACCCAAAACAGGGTTTCAAAATTATGTTCAAGCGTGGGTCTGCCGAACAAACCGGTTTGTGCAATATAAGGGGGGCGCAGACGTGGCTCCCCGCGTTTGCCCTCGATACTCTCGATCATCGCGGACTCTTCACCGCAGATATAAGCACCAGCGCCTCGACGCAGAATCAATCGGGGCGCCACATACCGATTAAGGTCGGGAGGAACGCTCACTGGCTTGACGGGAAGATCAGCGCTGAACAATTCAGACACCAGTTTCAAGGCTGCGAGTACGTCTCGGCGGGCGGCGTGATACTCATCCCGGATATACACATAGCAGGCCTCAATCCCGACCACGTGAGCGGCAATCAACATACCTTCGACAAAACGAAATACATCCTGTTCGATATAGGTGCGATCTTTAAACGTACCGGGCTCACCCTCATCGATATTGACTGCCATCAGTCGAGGGCCTTCATACTGTCGAACAATGCTCCACTTGCGCCCCACCGGAAACCCCGCGCCCCCCAAGCCACGCAGGCCAGACGCACTGAGGGTCTGGATCACCTCCTCACCACTGACCTGACCGGTCACCACCCGGCCCAGCTGGGTAAAGCCGCCCTTATTCAAATAATCACTGAGCGGAATTGATGCGTTCTGAACGGTGGTTTGGACCGCAGGTGTGTAGCCCCCCCACTCACCTTCGACGTGCAGCCTCACACAGCGCTCAATGGCATGTAACGATGCAAATCCCAGTTCAGTATGTCCGACACATGCCGCGGGGCCTTGCTCGCATCGACCGATGCAGGGCACGGCGTCGATGGCCACATCGGTGCGCCCCGCATAGGCGGTTTGCAGTTCGCTTAACAAGGGTGTGGCGCCAGACATCTGGCAGGACAACCCGTCACAAACCCGGACGATCACTGCCGGTGGCAATTCGCCGGGCCCCAGCAAACGGAAATGATGATAAAAACTCAGCGTCTCAAACACCTCGGCCACGCCAAGACGCAGCAAGCTGGCCAGTGCAAGCAGGTGCGCCTCGGAGATACCCTTGAAGGTATCTGACAGCACGTGCGCATATTCAATCAACTCATCACGAACCAGTGTCTCGAACCCTTGGCTTGCGAGCAGCGCCCTGACTTGTTGGACGATCTGTGGATCAGCGGATACACCCTTTCGGGTAAAACGGGTGGATTGAGCTGTCTTCACTGCGGGCGCCTTTAACAAAATACGGTTGTCAAAACACCTTAACCATACACCATGCGGACAGCCTGTGAGTCCATTCGAAGGGGGTAGATGCACCAAAACATGATAGCCTCACAGTCTATGACCAGCGATTTACTGTCCGAACGGCTCAAACCCTTGGAGGCGGCTCTACTGCCCGCTTTGGGAGAGGTCATGGGCCAGATGCACCGCGACGATCAACCCCTGACCTTGCTGCTGTCTGATCTCCAATACCTGTACCAATGGCTGGTATGTCTACCGGCAGGGCCTACGCTTGAGCAGTCTCTTTTTTTGCAGGCGCTGGACGACCTCAAAAACAGCCTCGACGGCATCGACCCCCAGGACGCCAGCCACGCCTCGGTCCATCGCATCTGGCGCTCCGTGTTAAGCTCATTTGATCATTGTGAGGCGTTAGAGCACATGATGACCTCCCGCCCCCTGTCGGTCGCGTTTTTGAGCAGTTACGACCAGATCCATGACACCAAGTACGCTCAGGAGCTGATCGGTTGGCTGATGGATCTACTCTCACCCGATGCCTGCCCCCAACGGCTGGCCACCTTGAATGATCTGATGACTGATGCTTCTACGACAACAACCCCGTCTGCAGCAGTGAACTTGATCACGGCAGACGCACTGAACGCCGATACCGATCTGGATCAACGACACACTGCACAAGCGCTACTTGAGGAGCTCGATCAACTGGTGGGCCTAGAACCCGTCAAGGCCGAGGTGATCAGCCTTGTCAATTTGCTGCGTATCAACCAGATGCGGATAGACCGGGGCTTTCTTGCGCTGGAGGTGACCAAACACATGGTGTTTTATGGAAATCCGGGGACCGGCAAAACCACGGTTGCCCGACTGGTGGCCAAAATCTTCAAAGCCTTGGGGCTCTTGAAAAAAGGTCATCTGGTTGAAACCGATCGCAGCGGCTTGGTGGCGGCCTACGTGGGGCAAACCGCACTCAAAGTGAAAAAGATGGTCAATATGGCGCAAGACGGCGTGTTGTTTATCGATGAGGCCTACTCCCTGGCCAAGGGTGAAAATGACTTTGGCAGTGAAGCGGTGGATGCCCTGCTCAAACTCATGGAAGACCGGCGGGACAGCCTGGTGGTGATCGTGGCCGGATACACGGAAAAGATGAAAACCTTCATCCATTCAAACCCTGGCTTGAAGTCCCGCTTTACCCGGTTTTTGGAGTTTCCCGATTACTCCGCGCAGGAGCTGTATTTAATTTTCCAAAAGATGGTCAGCGATGCAGGCATGCAATTGAGCCCGGAAGCGGCCAATCTGGCCCGGGACGCCCTGGTGAATGTTTATCACGCCAAAGACGAGCATTTTGGTAACGCCCGCTTTGCACGCACTTGTTTTGAACAATGCACCATGTCGCAGGCCAACCGCCTGGCCGCCTATGATACGGTCAGCGACGAGGCCTTAAACACCATCATCGAGGCTGACATTCGCAAGGTGCTTGGCTAGGCGAACCATTCAGAAATTGTAAATGACGCCCGCACGCAGGGTTCTGGGTTCGGCCGGATGAAAGGTTTTACCATTGACGGTGACCCCGGGGGCCGTCGGCAAGGCATAGTCCTGTGCGTATTCAATATCGCTGTTTCTGCGATTAAAGAGATTCAGTACTTCGCCAAAGACCTTGATGTTTTTAATGGGCTCATGACTGACCAACAGGCTTGAAGTGAGTGAAGAGGCTGACTGCAGGCTGCCCGCCTCATCCAGCGGCGCGGGCCCAAAATAGCGAAACCGATACCCGACACTGGTTTTACCCAGTTTGTAGATAGTTCCCAAAGCAATGGTTTTACGAATGGCATTGGGAATCTCCTGGCCTGCCGGGTTATCCAGGTACCGGGCTCGCGTCAGCGCAATATCTGCATCGAGTGTCCAGTTGCTGTTAGGCGCATAGTAGGCCGACAGCTCTACACCGCGACGCAGACTGCCCGCTTTGGGCTCCGTGGTACCCGCATCACCTACAAATACCAGTTCAGACTGGCTTTTTAGGCGAAACAACGCCGCCGACAGCTGCAGACCCTTGATCCAGCCCGCATTACGAACCCCCAACTCCTCTCCCCAACTCGATGCAATAAAAGGCGTGGGTTGGGTAGGCGTGACAACACCGCGAGGATCGTTACTATGAAACCCCTTGCCGGCACTGACAAAAAATTCGGTCTTGTTAAATGGCCCCATAATCAGCGATAACTTAGGGGAAGTTTGCCCAGCCCGCGGATTCCCTGAGCGAGGCAGCAAGGGGGTCGTGGCATCGCCATCGTCATCATACTGGCCATTGACATGCGCACGAAACAAATCGCGACGCACACCCACCACCGTTCTGAACCAATCGGTCCAGGTGGTCGAATGACGGGCATACACCCCCAGATTATTTTGGCTGAACGTATCCAGGCTGCGTGTAATGGTGCGCTCCCGCTGCACGCTGTCGTACAACGCCACCGGATTCAAATGATCCTGCCGAACATCCAGCCCTACGGAGGTTTCAGACGCCCGGCCCAGAAACTTTCCAAACCGGGTGTGATCCACATGCAGGCCGTTGAGTTTGCGACTATCGAACTGGTTGAACTGGTCCAGCGACTGTGCGGTGACCGGATCGGTCCGTGGATTTTTGGTGAAGTACGTAAAGTTGCTGAACAGATTCAACTGGTAATCGACACTGTAAATAGTCGCGGTGGTCAGGGTGTCATTGCCGCGGTACTTCCAGTCAGCCGACACACTGTAACGGTGTGTTTGTCCGCCGGAGGTCGGATCCAGCGTACCAAAACGATTGACCAGACCACTGTCGACGGCCTGAACGGGAATATGGTCTGTGGAGGTCCAACGGGCGTGGTAGGCCATGGCCGTGACGCTCCACTGGTGCGCCCCTTCCGAGAGGCTGTAACGCAACACACCATTTAATTTTCGATTGTGCTCAGCCTGTTCCCAAGGACCATTCTGGTAACCTGCTTCCAGGGCATACAGGAGATTGCCACGGCTCAGTTCGGTCGATTGCGCCAGCAAGGTACGGGCGTATTGATGTTCGCCCGCTGTGACAGATGCGATGTTTTTGGGCAGCACTGAAAAGTAATCAATACCCACCGCACCGGCTGAGGAGAAGTCCCCCTCTTCTGCGTAGTAAGGCCCCTTTTTGTACTGCAGGGTTTTAACCAGCTCAGGAATTAAAAAATTAATATCTGTGTAACCTTGACCGTGCGCGTGCCCCACGTTGTTGATCGGCATACCCAACACGGTGGTACGCAAATCAGTACCATGATCGAGATTAAAACCACGCAAAAAGTATTGGTTGGCCTTGCCGTCACCAGAGTGCTGGGTCACGATCAAACCCGGTACGGTTTCAAGGATATCCCCAGGTCTTAGGGACGGGCGACCTTCCAGTTGCTTGGCGGTGACGGTTCCTTGTGTCGCGGCATCCAACACTCCGAATGACTCTAGCCGGCTATCTGTCACTGACACATCGTCCAGCGCTTTTTCGGGGGCTTGTACGCCGCCAGCCCATGCAGTGACTGGTAGTGACAACATCACCAGTTGCAGGGGGGACATCTTAAAACCCATCCACTTCATCGAAAACACCCGCTCACATTGATAGACTGTTTATACTTTGCCAAGAATCCGTAGTGTACCGAGTTTGCATGTCAAAAACCGTAATCAAGCAATATGCCGCATTGACGTTCAGTGTCTTAATGAGTCTGCAGGCATGGGCAGCGCAACCGGCCCAGGCAATCAGTGGCCCAGCGGCCGATCCGCTGGCCACCTGCACGGTATGTCATGGCAAGGAAGGCCGCGCCAGTCCTGAAGGGTACTACCCTCGTATTGCAGGTAAGCCGGAAGGCTACCTGTTTAACCAGCTCAAAAATTTTAAGGAGGGGCGACGTCACAGCGCCTCCATGGGCTATCTGGTAGCCCAACAGTCTGATGATTATTTGCGGGACATTGCCCGCCACTTTTCGAATCAGCATCCGCCTTACCCCGCACCGGTCGCGATCGCCCAGGATGCCAGGTCACGGGAACAGGGTCGCTTGTTAGCCACACAAGGCGACTCAACCCGCAAGATACCGGCCTGTGCCAGTTGCCATGGCGACAACTTGATGGGCATGAGCCCCTCCATTCCGGGTTTGCTGGGCCTGCCGCGTGATTACCTCAATGCACAACTGGGTAGCTGGCTCAACGGATCAAGAACCACTCTCGCACCCGACTGCATGGGCCATATGGCCAGACAATTGAGTGGAGAGGACATCAATGCCGTCACAGGCTACCTGGCCTCGCTGCCCGTGCCTGCCGGCGTCCTGGGACCGACGCAATCTCACACCAACCGACAACTGCCTTTGGCCTGTGGCAGTGCGAAGTCCCTGTCAACAACCGGCGAACAAGCCCTGTCTGCGCCCCATCGGGTATCCGCTCAAACGACACCATCCGGGGCGGCTACCTCATCACAGATCGAGCAAGGCCGCTACCTCGCCAAGGCCGGTAACTGTGCCGGGTGCCATACCGAACGGGGCCAGGCCGAGATGGCAGGGGGACGGCCCATACAAACACCCTATGGCGCGGTATATGCCACCAACTTGACTCGGGCCCTTGCAACCGGTTTAGGCCGTTGGACTGCCGATGATTTCTGGAACGCCATGCATCACGGCATTTCAAAAACACGAGGGCTGTTGTACCCGGCCTTTCCATTTGACCAGTTCACACACATCACACGCACCGACAGTGATGCCCTGTTTGCCTATCTGCGCAGCCTACCGGCCATTGAACGTGAAACACCCCAACCGGCACTGGGCTTTCCTTACAACCAGCGATGGCTTTTGCGCGTATGGCGAGCGTTGTACTTTACCCCTGGCACAACCTCAGCAACACCAGGCACCAGCCCGATTGAACGCGGGCAATACCTGGTCAATGGCCTGGGCCATTGCGCGTCTTGCCATACCCCGAGGCAAACACTGGGGGGGCCGATCAAGGAACGCCCGCTGGCAGGGGGCGTCATCCCTACCTTGAACTGGTATGCCCCAACAATCCGCTATGCGCAAGGCCCCTGGAACACCGAGGACATCGCGCAGTACTTGCA